>JBCDFK010000354.1:0-3495 GCA_039178065.1 Pseudomonadota bacterium
GATCGCGATGCACATAGCAAAGAACAGTGCAAGCAATTGAGACGTATCCGCGATCTCCAGCAACAGGTTTGCGAACCGCGCCCCAACGCCTGTCAACGAGATTACGCCCACAATGATGCCCGCACATGCACACACCGCGATGATCTGGATCGACATCAAGCCCGACAATTCAAACGCCTTGCCAATGGACTTCAAACCCATCCGATAAGGCGTCAACCATGAGACGACAGCAGCCGCAACAGTAGCCAATGTGCCCGCACGAATAACCGAGTAGCCCATGAACAACGCAACGATGAGAATGATGATTGGAATGAACAGATAAACCTGTTTAACGAGTTCGGCGAAAACGGGCAGCTCTTCCTTTTTCATCCCGCGCATGCCCAGCTTGGCCGCTTCAAAGTCGACCATGAAGTAGACCGATACGTAGTAGAGCACCGCCGGAATGATGGCAGCAATCGCGATTTCCTGATACGGAATGCCGGTCACTTCCGCCATGATAAAAGCGCCGGCGCCCATAATCGGCGGCATAATCTGCCCGCCGGTTGAGGCTGCCGCTTCCACTGCACCGGCAACTTTTGACGAATACCCCACGCGCTTCATGAGCGGAATGGTAAGGGATCCGGTCGCCACCACATTACCCGCACTGGTGCCGTTGATCATCCCCATAAGACCGGAGGCGAAGATCGCAACTTTGGCCGGTCCACCACGCGCACGACCCGCTGCCGCAAATGCAAAGTTGACGAAGTAATCTCCCACTTTCGAAGCCTGCAAAAAGCCCGCAAAAATAATGAAGAGAATAATATAGGTTGATGAGACCGCCGTTGTCGGCCCCAAAATACCAGCATCCGTATAGACCTGACTAAAAAAGCGCTGCCAGCTTATGGCGGGGGAATTGAGAACACCCGGCATATACTGGCCGGTGAAAACATAAATCAGAAAGATGCCCGCAATAATCACAAGCGCCAAACCGGCAACCCTGCGGGTCATTTCCAAAATGAGAGCTGTGCCAGCAACAGCGGCTAACGACATACCTATCGGCGCAAATGGCGTTCCTGTTGCGTTGCGCATTTGGGTGCCAAATATAGTGATAAGATATGCAGCCACCGAAGCACCGCAAATGGCTAAAGTAACGTCGAGACCAGACACTGATCCACGCGGGCGTTTGTCAAACCATGACAAGACAATAGCGCCAAATGTCGCCGCCAATAAAGGTGCACCATAAAGCCATGTTTCATTGAACTTGATGGTTTCATCAATGCCATTCCATGCTTTGCCAGCGGCGATCTCGGCATTAAATGATAGGGCCATTCCCAGGCTAAATAGTGCTGCAAGGCCCAATGCAATTGAGACTATATTGAGGACATCCGAACCCTTTTCTCCATCGCTTGAGAAACTTCGGCCAGAGAATAAAAGGAACCCAAGGCCTAACGCCCCAGCAACGTGAATGATCCGAAAATTCCAAGTCTCCATCGGAAACTTCGGCAACAATGGGATAACGATGCCTGTTAATTCGGAGATGGAAACGCCATTAAGCGCAAGCATATGAAAGAGGGCATAAAATCCAGCATAAAATGCCATCAACAAGCCAAGCTTACCAGAAAAGATCCTGCGATTGCCTTCAATCGGTTCGTCGTCTATGCCCTCGGCAATGACCGGTGTAATCTCATCGTCTGCAATCTTATCACTCACACGAACCTCCCCAGAAGTTACTTTGTAAAAAGGGCTGCCCAATAAAGACAGCCCTTTCTCATCTCTGATGCAATGGGCTTATCCGCCGTAAATTTGATCGGCAGCGATTGTTGCGCCATTCTCGTTGAAGTATTTTGCAGCACCCGGATGCCACATAAGAACTTTGTTTTTGTCCCAGTTCGCAAACACTGTTTCGCGAGCTGCCTTATGGATACCCATCATGCGCTCGTTGTCAGACATAATGACTTTAGTTGCTTCGTAAACAAAGCTCTCAGGCAAGTCACAATTGGCAATGCCAAAGTTCCACATCGATACGGACTTCAGATCACGGTCGAGTGTCGAGTAAGTACCAGATTCAATTGTAAAATCTGCAACTGGAAAACTCTCAAGCACTTTGGTTTGTTCGTCATCAGTGAAGTCGACGAAGTTCACTTCGGCTTGCACTTCAAGCTGGCTTACAGCTGGTGTCGGGATACCAACAGCAAATGCAATAACATCTAGAAGTCCATCTTGAAGCTGTGAACCAAGATCGTTCCAGGAACCATTACGACGATCAAATTCTACGCCCAATGTTTCCAGCATGGCCGGGAAATAAGTATCGGATGTAGAGCCGGCTGGACCAAAGCCGATCTTCGCGCCTGCTGGAATATCAGCAATAGATGTGATGCCTGTTGAGGCAAGCGTCGTGATACCAAATGGCGTCTTATACATTGGGAACATCGCGCAGGACTTATCCATTTTAAGACCAGGCGCGATTGGGTTTTCCCCCATTACTGATGCGTTGGCTGGGCCCATCGTAGACATACCAAATGCGGCTTCGCCCGTATGAACCAACGCCATATTCTGCATTGGACCGCCAGTAACTTCGCCGCCGCCAGGAATGCCAAGCTCATCTGAAAGCAAGCTGGCAAAGCCGGAACCATATACAAAATAGGTGCCGCCTTGTGACGCCGTACCGACTGTAAAGCTTGCGGGCCAGCCTGTTTTATCCATGTCTTCAGCAGTTGCCATGCCGGCAGTGAAGACCAATGCTACAGCAGTTGCTGCGAGTGAATAAAGTTTCATGAGTATTCCTCCCTTAGAACTCATTGGGCATTGGAGTTGCCCGAATGTCGGTGCCGACACTCTATTGTCCAGCACCCGCGAAATGCGTGGCGAACACTAATAAGATGAAATCATGCACATCAAGAAACCGGCCAAGAGAATCTTCGGCCTTGAGACGATAATTATCACGCATTGGCACAATTCCACTCATTGACTGCATATAGGTGTAACCAATTCGACCCATGGCGCTCTAATTGGTTATTCGTCGCTAAAATCTTCACGGTTCAAACCATGCCGTTGCATCTTCTCATAAAGCGATTTGCGCGAAATACCGAGCGCTTCATAGGTCTGATTGAGGCGTCCACCATTGGCGGCCAAACTGGCTGCAATCAACGCCCGCTCATGGTTGAGCAATTGGTCAGGCAAAGCTTGAGGCTCACCGCCAGCTTGATAGACAGCCGACAATTCCAAATCTAAACCAAGCACAAAACGTTCCGCTACATTTTGCAGCTCACGCACATTTCCTGGCCATTGGCGTGCTGCAAGCAAACCAAAAACACTATCGGATACATCTGGAATTTCGCGATTGTGCCTTGCCGCTGAGCGCGCAATAAGTTCGCTAAACAAGCGCGGAATATCTTCGCGTCTCTCGTCAAGCGTTGGCAATCGAACTTCTGAGCCTGCCAACCGGAAATAGAGATCGGCACGAAACTTTCCCGCTTCTATTGCGTCGCGTAGATCCGACTTCGCTGCCGCAATAAA
>JBCDFK010000355.1:0-3490 GCA_039178065.1 Pseudomonadota bacterium
AATTAGCATTTTAATACCAGAAAGATGAGTCTGAACGTAGTTGAAGAGATCGATATTGGCGTATTTGATCTTCTCATTGAGTTTCTCATGGTTCAGAACAAGACTGATTTCGGGGGCGTTGAACTCAACAGGGACACCGAAATAATCAACATAATGTTGCGCATCAAAATTCGGCGCGTGAGAGAAGGTGATACGCTCAAAACAGTCAGGTATTCCGAGAAACTCACTGAATAAGCGCGGTATGATGGCAGATCCAATTTCTGCAGAACGGCCACCATCCATATGATTCCAGGGATGCACATGAACAATCTTGGCCTCTGAGGGACTTTCGTGAAAGGTCAACTCCAACTGGTCTGATATGATCGCGCAGTTCTTCGCCAACTGCTTAATTGCCGTGCGAAGACCATCCGCATAGCGTGCGCCATCGGCCAAACCACCAAAAAATGAAAATGGAGCTGCGCGCGCAATATCAAGGGTGAATGGGTCATTTGGGAACCGCTCAGCAATCAGTGCAACAATTCTTGGCATTGCGTCTTCGGGTAGACGTGCTTCAGGGTTCATGAGCTGGTCACAAGAAACACCGGCGGTATCCTGGACTTCAGAAATCGGTAATCCACGTGCCAGCGCTGAGGCCACAACAGACATCACTGTTCCATTATTCACCGTGGTCATG
Organism: Pseudomonadota bacterium; assembly: GCA_039178065.1. Taxonomy (GTDB): domain Bacteria; phylum Pseudomonadota; class Alphaproteobacteria; order Rhizobiales; family Rhizobiaceae; genus Ahrensia. The sequence continues at coordinate 674 of JBCDFK010000355.1, forward strand.
GTTGTGTCTCCGAATATTTTGTCAGGGTCTGAGTGCGACATTGCTCAAGGATCAGGACGCCGATATTGTCCATCTGTTTGCTGATTTGATCATGAAAAAAACGTTTCATCTCAATGCCCTTAGTGCTGTTCTTAGCTCTAAGATGACCGTCTATGGCGCAAAAGGACAGGACATATCTCGCCAAATGGAGGACAATATCCGCCAAAATAGGTTTGGCCGCGCCAACAGAATTCTGTTTCCAAATCAGACAGCAGACCTTCATCTGTTTCTGCGCTTTGAGCTCAGAGCTCGCACCGACCACGGGATGATTAAACGGTAGATATGCAAATAAAGCGGTAGAAGAGTATCTTTTGATTGGAGCAATCTGGCATGGGGAAATAAGCCTTATTCCTGCTATTTCTTGCGCTTGGATAAAACTGCACCCGCTGCTGCGCCCAAGCCTGTTCCAACGGCCACTCCAGCTCCAATTTGTTCCACAGCAGCCCCAACCGCAGTACCGATGGCAATACCAATTGCTATGTATACGCCCATGTTCATCTTTAACTTCTCACAATGAAAACGTTTGAACTTGTTTCAATATCTGTACCCTTCGGGTCACGTCAATCCGCTAACCGTTAAAGCACCTGACTTGATGATGGCTAGCCATCATCCATTCCGCGGTCACATTGATTGATCATAACAGCAACATTTATGACTGTTTTTGGAGGGTTTGCTTTCAAACTTGGATAAGTTGAAGTGCTGAAGCAGTTCTTAGTGCAATTTACTGCCAGGAACAGTCACGCGGGCTACCATTGCGACCGACCTTACAACGCAGCACGCCATATTCGGTTTTTTTCGTGACGACGTTAGATGGGAGCGTGGTCCAAACTTTGTAAGAGTATTTTACGGCTTCCAAATGCGCTGTTTTAGAGCGATCCGCATTTGCAACAATCCCTGGCGGCAAAGTGCATAGTCGACCATTATCACTTCTAAGGGTGGTGAGTAACTCATCTGTGGGCTGATCTCCGACATTGGCATTACCCGAAAAAACTGCATATTTTGCCAGAGCGCGTTTGCTGCCATTTCCCCAAATGCCATCAGGTGCACCCGCGTTGCAGCCAAGCCGGTTTAATTCAAGCTGAATTGCCAATGCCAATGCTTTCTCATCCGCCGTCGCCTGTACAAATATAAACAGTTTTGAGGATGTGTCGTTGACGTGAGTTATTGCGGAGCCTCCCATATGGGAGCTTGGTACGAACGCACGCACATGAGATGTATTTAAAACCAAGCCTGTTGAGGCTGCTGCTAAAACAATGAATGCAACTTTTGAATTTTTCATAAAACCTCCACTAAGAACTGTACGGCGATCCATTTGGATAAGCCGTTCGCACAGCCGTAGCATACACACCAAAGGCGATTAAAACTCAATTTTCAATCAAGTGCTACATCAAGGTTTGGAAAGTTGATTGGGAGTTTTCTATATGGCGATGATGGGCAACAACTTACGGAGTACTGAGAAACTTTGATGGTGGGACCGGGATATAGCCTCCCGACACGTAGGTTTCATGCTGGTTGCATGATATATTTTGCTGTTACCACTGCCGGTGTGCCATCTTGAGAATCATAGCCGAGGGTCTTGTCAGTTTCTGATAAATCCCATGGCCATGTGCGATCAGCTGGGAGCCTCAATTTTAATGGCCTGATCGTATTCTATTGTTGTGGTCGAAATGTCTTTGGATGGCTCCGGCGCCCAGCTCGCAATGCCATCGGCTAGTTCAATTCGTAATATACGGTTTTTGCTCTGATCAACCCAAACCGAGTAACGTCCACCCCACCATGAACCATATTCATTTGGCTCTGGTTTAGAGAAAAATCGATAAGCTATGACATTTTGATCTTCTGTTTCTGTCGCACCTAAGCATTCTGGTTCATCGACCGAGTCAGCGAAGCGCTTGTTGGTTGCCCGAACGAATGCCTCAGGATCTTCTACTCCATTGTCGCCCGACGATTTCCAAGGTCCCTCAAAGGAAGGGCCGGTCCAAGTCGTGCTACCGATAGCCATAAAGCATCCATTGGGCGTGCAATTTATCGATCGAATAGGCCCATCCCAAAGAACATCAGTAGTCGGCGTTTCGGTCCCATCTGGATGCTGAAGTACTGTCGTGTCTTGCCGATTTTCTCTAGCGAAAGGGTCCCAAGCTCCACCCAGAAAAAAATCGCCAATTTAATCGGCACAGTTAGCATGTGCGGGTGTTGCGACGATGATTCCGACAAAACAACAAATCAAGACTATGCGCATTCTAAACTCCCTTTAAGGAGCCGTATATTACCCATCTTCAACCTTGAAAAGTCAAATGAAATAGGGGTTGAAAGCTCCAACCTAGCGACAAAGCTGTATCCCATCCGGCGCAGCAGCCAATCTCCGCTCCGAGCACAAAGCATGCATAAATTGTCGGACAAAATTATTGAGCTATTGCTGAACTTTCTCGCCGAGCGTTCTTTATGCCGAGGGTAATTGTCCTGTGATGACTTTCTCAAGTTGTTCGGATCGCGCTTTTCCGTTGAACAGTCCAGAGAACTGCCAGTTTGGTGTCTCACCTGCAAATAAATCCAAAAATGAAATTGCATAGTTGGGGTCTTCGGCGACGTTTTCCTTGAAGGACCACCATGTTCTTAGCTCTTCCAATGCGGATGCTTGTTCTATCTCGACGCCAAAGTCCTTCTTCAGAACAGCTTGTCGAACGTTCAGGCAATAGGTGACATATACAAAACCCTCTGGCCAAAAATACTCTGGTAGCTCTTCGTCGACCAATTTTGGCATCAAGATGATAGTTAAGG
>JBCDFK010000356.1:0-3487 GCA_039178065.1 Pseudomonadota bacterium
AAAGGCCCAATGCCTTTGCGGGATCACTTTCCAGTGCATTTCTTATCTGTTCGCTGCACTGTGCTGTCTCACAAAAGTGGCGCCCGCGCTTCGCATCAACATGGGCATCCACCCCCCTTTCATGATGGTAGAACCGAATGGAGGCACCATTTGGATTTTGCTTGCTGCGCTGGATGGCCAAGAGCCTTGCTTGAACTTCATCCCGAAAACGAAATGCCACAAATGCTTCATCATCACCTTCGTATAAAACACCTTCTTCTTCGGCGAAAAAAGCACCGTTAGGAGTACGCTTGGCCCTGGATTTTAGCTCGCTACAAAGATCCGGGTGGGCAACGGGCGGACAATTGAGCTCTGGTGCGATTTGCAAAAATGAAATCGAAGCAGTGCCCGATCTGCCCGCAGATAACTGGTCCAAGTCAATACTGATTTCAATGCCGCCAATATCAGTAGCAAAAGAACCATACCAAGCCCCTTTTTCCTCGCTCGCAAATAATGGAGATAGGAACCCAATCAAAAAAGCTGGGATTAAAAAAAGACGAGCAGTGCTCATTTGACGAGTCCACGTTGGGACAACATGGAAGCTGCCTCCGAACATTGTAGTTCGGACCTGTCAGATATTTGAGTCATGCCGCTGTTCGACAAAATTATTTGCAAAATACTCACGTCGACAGCATTTCCGCGCCCAATTATTGTTAAAACTTGATCAGCGAAAGCAACACATGCAGAAGGGCTGCCAGAAACCATGGGCGCAACCGATTGCGCGCTTGAAGAAGCTGAAGCTTGCTGATTTGAGTTCGATCCAATCGGTGCAAAATCCTGGTCGCTGCCCGGAATTTCAACACCACCTTCAATCATAGTGCTTGGATCTTCACCGCCTTGTATGGCGCTACCTGATAAATCAATCGCGCCTTCTGCGATCAATCCGACACGAACCAGATCAATACCAATCTGGCGACACTCTCCTGTCGATGCCGCAGTCAAATCAAAGATGCCAACACTTCGCAAGACATCCATAAGCTGATTGCGTCTGTTAGAGCTGTTTCCTTCGCGGAGAATTGGACCAATGGCAGTCGAAACAACCTCACACAATGCTACAGAGGGCTCGGTTATCCCGTTCTGAGGCGTTTGTGCGGGCGTGCTGGCGGCGCCAGATTCTTTAATTTTGGTTGTAACTGGTTTGCCTCGTCCCTGTGCCTGTGAGAGCGGGCAAAATTTAGCTGGAATTCGGTTCACCGTACCGCCATTGGCATTTATCTGAACCGGTCCCCAGGAAAAATTCGGAGGAAGCCCCACAGTATTGACAAGTTCACATAGGACGCCCTCGTTCAAGGCCGCATCCAACACGGCTTGACACTGGTCATCGCTGGCGCTGCGAAGATCCAATCCAACCCGGTCCAAAATATTCTGATAAACGCCCGAGGCCGCATTTCTCTCCTCAATTCCCATGGCAGCCGAAACATCGGACACCAGCAAACAATGCGCACCATTTGATCCGTTTGGTTTTTCATTAGGTTGTTGTTTGTTTGTCGCCTGCGCCTGACTGAGCTTGGTCTTCAATCGAGGATTATTAGTCCGATTAAGTTCCATTGACATTTCCATTTTGACCTTAGGGTCATTTGAAATGAAATCTAATATCGCACGGGGTGCAGACACCGGTTCCGCGATCACTTCAATTCTAACTGGGAAACCACCCCAATCCGACATTGCACCAGTAAAGCTGCTGCTTCCGGTTCGCTGCATGATAATATCAGACATTTGCGACTCTCGGGGAAGAGTAAGGCGCATCGTTGCGTCGTCCAATAACGTGAAGACAACTCTGCCGCCGGGGGTCACCGGCGCAGGCTGTGTCCGTCCAAGAAAGGTGATAGTTCCGCCGCCACCTACGATCTCGTATTCGAAGCTGGAATTGGTTTGCTCACTAGGATCGACATCTACAAAGCGCATATCGGCCCAGCCACTAAGTGTGCCAAGAAAAACTTGGCAGAAATCACCGCTACAGGTTGGCGTCACTTCCAGCGTGCATTGCCCAACTGAAACTCCACCTATCACTGGCCGACTATCTAAAGGGTCTCCATAAATTTCAAGTGAACTCCCGTTTGGCGCAGCAGTGATGCAGGCGGCGTGCGCCTGCCCGGCAAACAGAACAACAGTTGATAAGAGCAAGAATGCATGCACAAGTCGCATTGGGAATCTCCAGGCTTTCTTTGGAAGTGAAGGCTATGTCAGATCGCCGCCAACCAACTAGCTAGGGAAATCCATAGGTTGTTCAGATCAATTTGTTTCAGAGTGGAACAACTATCTGCTCTCTTGCGATTGCTTTAACCAGCGCTTCTTCGCGGGTTGATGCGCCGAGTTTGCGTTTTATGTTTTTGAGGTGAAACTCAACAGTTGCCGGCGAAATACCAAGTAGATCAGCGATACTTGATGTTCTCCCGCCCCTTGCTAAAAACGAAAGGCACTCCTGTTCGCGCGGACTCAAAATTGAACCTGGCTTGGTATCATTTTCTCGCTGCAACAAGAATGTCTCAAGTCTTGTATGGGCGTATAAGCCAATCAGTTGGACCTGTTCGCGTATTTTTGGATATGCATTGTCAAAAGCGGCACGGCTCATAGAGGATCCAAAATTCCAGCCACCGCAACGTCCACCACCAATCATGTTGATCGGGCTAGCAAAGCCGGTTCGGCATCCAATATCACCGGCTGCGAGAACCCGATCGCGCTCAATTGGGCTCAAAGCTGGATAAAGATCCAAATAATCTGAGCCAGTAAGGCGCGGCTTTAAGTTGCCGCAAAATCGGAACAGCGGATCATTGCACAGCTGGTCTGCTGATAAATAGACCTCAGTCCACCATTTCGGCATAGTCGTGTATACAAGCGGGCAATCATTGGGTGCTGAAAGTCGCACCATCAAATATGAAATGTGATCAAACCCTAATTCAGCAAGCACGGAAATGCTGGCAGACCACACATCGCCAATTTGATCTGAATTGCGGAGGTCCTCTAGAAACGCATCCAACCGGTTTGTCGACAATCCCATTCCTCCAGCATCTCCCAAAACAGGTTGCGAAGGTTGCAGCCTCATAGGTGTTTCAGTATCTTTGCGCTTTCTCATAGTTCTATCCCCCAAGTTGGGTAATTTCTGAACAAGATGTGTGGATTGTGCGCAGATGCAAAAACAGGATAAGGATTTGGATCTGGAGTTCGGCCAAGCGATCGAGGTCGTTTATGACGCAGTTGTGGATCGTTCCCGTTTCGATGAATTGATCACACTCGCACTCAAAGTAAGTAGTGATGAGGATTATCGGGCTGAGTTTCAATCGTTGCGAGATGCACTGGACACACACATTCTTACAGCGGAGAAGCTGCTCCAAAATATTCCACAGGAACAATTGAAAGGCATAAATGTTCCGATTGTGTCCGTAGACGCGAGAGGCAGTGTATTAGCAGCAAACGAGATTGCGCAGTCTCTATTGGGAGTTGTGATTGG
>JBCDFK010000357.1:0-3481 GCA_039178065.1 Pseudomonadota bacterium
ATATTGGTTGATCAAGGCACGGCCGATAACTTTTTGGATGAACAGCTGCAAACGCACCGTTTTGCGGCTGCGTGTGCAGAAAGTACGCAGAAAGTCGAGATCAATATGCGCGATGGTTATGATCACTCATATTATTTTGTGTCGAGTTTTTTGCCCAACCATTTTCAATGGCATGCATCGGCATTGAAAGCCTAGCTTTCTAGCCCGCCTTCGTCGCGCAAGGTCTGAAACGCATTTTTGTGAATGCAGCGAGAAATGTCTCTGCGGTTTGTATTGTAATCGCGCATGACTTGTAGGGTTCGCTTGAGGACCAATGGCTCCAGGCTATCGAGTTCTTGGCTTATCGGGTCGTAATATTGGGCTGATACGGCGTTGCGCATATCTTCGATTTCGTTTTTTTGCTCCGAGGCGCGCGAGCCATGTTTGCGCACAATTTCGTATTCGATGGCCGCGTTGTCAGCCAAAAATGATGTCAAAACCGGCGGAAATTCAACAAAATACAATTCGCGCGCGCATTGTTGAACGCCGATCGTTGCGGCAGCTTTGGCTTTTTCTTGGTCTTGAATGTATACGCGTGTCAGTTGAAACACATGTTCTTTCGCGATGCGGCTGGCAGAAGTTACGCGATCAAATTCAGCATAGCCAGCGCCGCCGACTCCGCCGACAATCACCAAAATCCCTAACAAGCTGACAGTTTTCATGACCAGATCTCATTTACCCAGCCCTACTTATGAATGAGAAAAGGAAAGAAAATCTAAAGAAACGTATCGACTATGCGCGCCTGCGCCCTCTCGTTCGACGCGTTCGTGTCGGCTCTTCGCCCTGCGCTGCAGCTTTTGTATTGCGCATTGGGCCAATTTGATCGCAAATATCATCTAGTGAGGGACGTTCACCTTTGATGTGATGATCCATTGCAGTGCGCATCGCGCTTAAGTGCTGCCGCGAGGTTCCGCAACACCCACCAATGATGGTAGCGCCAGCATTTACAGCCAATCCCACATATCTGGCCATCAGCTCAGGCGTACCTGAATACACAATTTGATCGCCCTGGAATTCTGGGATGCCACAATTGCCTTTGACGACAATTTTTGCATCCGGTGCCGCTTCATTCATATCTAATAATGTGGAAAGAATATCCGATGCGCCAACACCGCAATTCGCACCGTAAGCGACCGGCTTTTGTGCAGTCTTGTCAAAGACCTTACCCATTTCTGCAGGGTGCAGCCCCATCATGGTTTTACCAGCCGTGTCGAAAGATGCGGTGCAGACATATTCAATGTCTTCGGTAATCGCTGCTTCCGCGGCGGCCTGCATTTCGCCGGGCGCAGACATGGTTTCAATCCATATGAGTTCAGCGCCGCCTGCCTTTAAGCCCTGGATCTGAGCGCGGAATGAAGCAAAAGCAACATCGTGCGTAAGCTCTCCCAAAGGTTCTAACAACTCCCCGGTAGGGCCAACAGACCCAGCCACCAGTACTTTTCTTCCAGCATTTGCTGCTACATCACACGCAATTTCAGCTGCAGCCTTGTTGAGTTCAAATACGCGATCCTGAGCGTTGTGCAGTTTTAAGCGCTGTGCAGTGCCACCAAAAGAATTGGTAAGAATAATATCCGCACCGGCATCAACAAAATCCTTATGTAGTTTAACGATTTTATCTGGCGCACTTTCGTTCCAAAGCTCTGGTGGTTCCCCAGATTCTAACCCCATCGCAAACAAGTTGGTGCCGGCTGCACCGTCGGCAAGCAGAACACCTTTTTCGGCAATAAAGTCAGCAAGAGGAGTAGTAGTCGGCATGATAATTCCGTTCGAATTTGAGGTGATATTACCATATAATGAAGTCTTTATATCATTGCAATTGTCTTTTTCGAATCTGCGAGACTTTGCTTATGTCGCCCTGAAAACCAACTTGATCTGTCTCAATGCGACGCATTTTTAGTTTTGGCACTATCGGTTCAGGTCAACACAAAGCGGGGGAAGTCATGGAATTACTGCCAACAGTGAACAGTAGCGAAAAATCTGCGAAAAACGGCAAATTCAAAGGTTCAGATACCAGTTCGAAGCGTCCGAGACGTCGCGATATCGCAAACCTACGCCATGACCCGGAAGCAATTGCACATGCATTTGAGAGCGGAAAATATCCTTATAAGTCAAAAATGCGCAGAGCTGCCTATGAAAAACATAAGGCGGAGCTGCAGGTCGAACTATTGAAAGTTCAGGAATGGGTGCGTGAAACTGGCCAAAAAGTGGTCATCATTTTTGAGGGGCGCGACGCAGCTGGCAAGGGTGGTACAATCAAGCGCTTTATGGAGCATTTAAATCCACGTGGCGCTCGCGTTGTTGCACTTGAAAAACCCAGCGATCGCGAAAGTTCGCAATGGTACTATCAGCGCTATGTCAAGCATTTGCCAGCCGCTGGTGAGATCGTCATGTTTGATAGGTCTTGGTACAACCGTGCAGGTGTTGAACGCGTGATGGGTTTTTGCCAACCCAATGAGTATTTAGAATTTATGCGCCAAACACCGGAATTTGAGCGGATGTTGGTTCAGTCTGGTATCCGGCTGTTTAAATTCTGGTTTTCTGTCACGCAAGAAGAGCAAAAACGGCGGTTCAATAGCCGCGAAAGGGATCCACTCAAGCAATGGAAACTATCGCCTATCGACAAAGCTTCTTTGGACAAATGGGATGATTACACCGAAGCAAAAGAAGCCATGTTTTTTTACACTGACACAGCGGATTCCCCTTGGACGGTCATAAAGTCCAATGATAAAAAGCGGGCTCGGATCAATTGTATGCAGCACTTTTTGAAGGCGCTGCCTTATCCCAAAAAGGATCTTCGTATTGCTCGTGGCCCAGATCCTTTGATCGTTGGGCATTCCGCTCAGGTAATCGGTCGCTCTGAGCACATATTGGGTGCTACGCTACATCCCGAAATGAAACGTGGGAAGAAATGATCTAGCTAACATCGCTTAGATTTCTGGTTCTCCGGCGGATTGGGCGGTGTTTTCGGCCCCGCGGCGGAGCCGCTACAGCCGGCGCGGCGACGGAGCAGCGCTTGCGGCTCCTGCAGAGGCGAGTTGTCGGACCTTGCTGCGGGTTGGACGGTGCTCTTCGGCTCCGCGGCAGAGCCGCTACAGCCGGCGCGGCAGAGCCGCGCTAGCCGGCGCGGCAGAGCCGCGCTATGCGCTTGGGATTGCGGATGTTCCGGGGCAGGGTCCAGGAGCGGTCGTCGTGTGGGTGGGAGCAAGCAAGGAGCGACCGAAGGCTCCGCGACCTCAACCGAGTCCCATTCTGAGAAGAGACACCATGTTCCGAACCTCCCACCTCGTCCTCCTTCCTCTGTGCGCGATCGCGCTGGGGGCAAACGCCATCGCGCAGGGCAACGCCCTCCTGTTCGACGGAGTCAACGACCAGTGTCGCGCGCTCGACGTCAACGATGACTTCGACCTCGGCGACAGCTTCACGATCGAAGCCTGGGTCCGCG
>JBCDFK010000358.1:0-3474 GCA_039178065.1 Pseudomonadota bacterium
AATTAACAGATTAGTTGATAGCTATTTTGTTCATAAGACGCTTTACCTGACCTACCTTTAGGTAAGGTAGCGGCAAAAATATTTGCGTCCCAAAATTAAATCGCTTGCGAGTTGCCTCTCAAATACCTAAGTTCATGTGAGAGCTGGATGAATTTTCATTGGCGGCTCCATAAGAATTTACCGCTGATCCGTTTTTAGGATCATAGGTTTTTATAGGATCACACGATCCAAGCCTGAATAAGCAGGCAAAATCACCGGTCGTTCAAATGAATCGATCATAAAATAGAAAAAGCCGGAACGGCCATGGGAATGTACACAAACGCAATTGAAGGACTAGCACCGCAAAGCGCGGGCAGCCCATTTGCGACTACCATGCGACCCTCAAACGGCTCTCATAACAAATCAGTCCAAAGCAGCACGCTCTGTCGTGTTCAGCCTCTTCCAACTGCGCGCAGAATTGTAGGCGGCGCTGTAAGGACTGCTGGAATACAAAATTATGTCCAACAAAATGCTTATCGATTCCTCCCACCCGGAGGAAACTCGGGTTGTCGTTGTTAAAGGAAATCGTCTCGAAGAATTCGACTTTGAATCACAACATAAACGCCAAATACGCGGGAATATCTACCTCGCAAAAGTAACACGCGTAGAGCCGTCTTTGCAGGCTGCGTTCGTCGATTATGGCGGCAACCGTCACGGGTTTCTTGCTTTTAGCGAAATCCACCCAGATTATTATCAAATCCCGCTCGCTGACCGTCAGGCCTTACTTGAAGAAGAAGCGGCTTTGGCCGACGCTGATGCGGAGGACGAAGATGCGGCTGCTGAAGCTGCTAACCAATCCAAAGGAAATGGCCGCCGAAAACGTGGACGTGGGCGCGGCAGAAATGGTGGCCGCAATTCGCGCGGAAACCGCAACAATAGCATTCCTGTCGCGGAACCAGTGGCATTTGATGACATTCTTGCAGCCTATGAAGCCCGCATTGCGGAGGAAAGTGACGATACCGAGAGCATCGCAGCAAGCGTTGACGGTGCAGAAGTTATCTCTGAAGAAGTCGAACTGCCTGACACTGAGGATTCGGATGTTGACGTGGTTGCTGACGAAGATGATGCAATTGAAGATACCCGCCCTCGCCGCCGATCTTCACGACGACAATATAAAATTCAGGAAGTTATCAAACGGCGCCAAGTGATTCTTGTGCAGGTTGTGAAAGAAGAGCGCGGCAATAAGGGCGCAGCGCTAACAACTTATATGTCACTAGCCGGACGTTATTCAGTTTTGATGCCGAATACCGCGCGTGGTGGTGGAATCTCTCGAAAAATCACAAATACTTCCGACCGTAAGCGCCTTAAGGATATGGTCAAGCAACTGGAAGTGCCGAAAGGCATGGGTGTGATTCTGCGCACCGCTGGCGCTAACCGCACAGGCAATGAGGTTAAGCGTGACTATGAATATTTGATGCGGCTTTGGGACAATGTTCGGGACCTGACTTTATCGTCTTCGGCGCCGGCTTTGGTTTATGAAGAAGGTAACCTGATCAAACGCTCAATCCGCGATCTTTTCAATAAAGACATCAAAGAGATCACAGTTGCCGGTGACACAGGCTACAAGGAAGCCAAGGAATTCATGAGCATGTTGATGCCATCGAGTTCCAAACTAGTGAAACCTTGGAAAGATAGCTCTCCAATTTTTGCGCGCACCGGCATGGAAGCTCAGCTGGACAAGCTGATGACACCGCAGGTCACGCTAAAATCCGGTGGCTATCTCATCATCAACCAGACCGAAGCGCTGGTTGCAATTGATGTGAACTCAGGAAAATCCACGCGCGAACATTCAATCGAAGAGACTGCTGTTGCCACAAATTTGGAAGCAGCAGAGGAAGTAGCGCGCCAGCTTCGGCTCCGAGATTTGGCTGGCCTCATTGTTGTGGACTTCATCGACATGGAGGAAAACCGCAATAATCGCGCCGTCGAGAAAAAGCTGAAAGACTGCCTGAAAAACGATCGCGCGCGCATTCAGGTCGGTCGCATTTCCCATTTCGGTCTTTTGGAAATGAGCAGGCAGCGTATGCGTGCCAGCGTGCTCGAAAGCACAATGCAAATTTGCGATCATTGTTCCGGCACTGGCCTTGTGCGATCCGCACAATCTGTCGCCCTACATGTTATTCGTTCGATTGAAGACTATCTAATTCGCAACAGCAAGAATCACATTATTGTTCGAACCACCGGCGAAACAGCGCTTTATGTTCTCAACGAGAAGCGCGCTTCATTGCTCGATATGGAAGAGCGTTTTGGTCTCAACATTTCGATAGAGATTGATAATTCTGTTGGGTCCGAACTGTTTGAAATCGATCGCGGCGAGGTTTCGAACCTGCCGAAACGTGCGGTTACGCATGTCACGATCGACTACGAGGATGCAGACGAAGACACCAATGCTGAAGACGAAGTAGCCGATTCATTGCAGCCTGCAGATTTTGACGATGATCAACAACCGCGCAAGCGTCGCCGCCGTCGCCGGGGCAAAGGCCAAGATAAACATGCGTCTGGCGATGATTCCGCACAAGAGAATCAAGAAACAACTGATGGTGTTGCGGCCGATCAGGATAGCGGTTACGAAAATGGTGAAGGTCGCGGTAAGAAGCGCCGTCGCTCTCGTGGTCGTCGCGGCGGCCGCAATCGCAAGAACCGTTATGGACGCGTTCCAAATGCTGAAATTATCGGCCCAATGGTTGAGATTGTTGCCGCATGGGATGCGGCCAATCAAAACATTGAGGGTGCAAAGCAGGATGGCAATGCGATTGAATCTAAGCCAATCGTCGTCGAGCCGGCACCTCAACCGACCTCAGAAGCGCCAGCTGCTACGGCGCAAGTCATTGAAATAAATGTGGCACCCGAACCAGCTCCTGTGCCGGAGCCTGCGCAAGCGGCCGAAGCGACCGCTGAAATTGCTCCTAATGAAGACCAGAAGTCAGAGCGCGTTCGCGCAACGGCATCCAACATCAATCTGGATGTCGAACCAGTGGTCGTGACAGCGGGCAATGATGACAAGCCAAAGAAAAAAGGCGGATGGTGGTCGCGTTAAACACTATTGGAATTAATGCTTCAGTTGAAAAACCCGTGCAAATTCATTGTTTGTACGGATTTTCTTTACTTGAGCCAATCTGATAAACGGTCTATGGCGCGACCGATCACGTCTGGTTCTCCGGCGTATGAAAAACGCATATATCTTCCACCGTCAACGGTATCAAAGTCTAAGCCAGGCGCGGCAGCAACTTGGATTTCGTTCAACATTTTTTGAGCAAATTGCATGCTGTCATTTGTATGGGCTGACACATCACACCATGCGTAGAAAGCGCCATCGGGCGGTGATGCAAATGGAATATTCAGTTTTGGCAACCGATCGACAAGCAACTCTCGATTGGCTTGATATCCCTGGCGAATGGCTTCTAGCTCCTCGACCCCTTCAAAAGCATGTGTCGC
>JBCDFK010000359.1:0-3454 GCA_039178065.1 Pseudomonadota bacterium
CGAAGATGAACAAGGCGAGGTCTTGCGCAACCAGGGTTGGTCATCAATGCAGGGTTCGCTGCGAATTCAAGGTGGTATGGCGGCGCTCATCGATAGCTTGGTGGCATTGCTACCTACCAAAAACTTACAGTTTAACAGACCTATTGCGCGGCTGGTTCGAACCGGAAAATCAATTGAAGCGTTTGATGCGCAAGGAGAACTTGTTGCATCTGCAAGGAAAGTTGTTCTGGCATTGCCGCCGCGCATTGCATCTAAGCTGACTTTCGAACCAACGCTACCTGAAGCCGCCATTCCAAACATGAAAAGTATCAGCACTTGGATGGCTGGGCATGCGAAGTTTGTCGCAGTCTATGAGACACCGTTTTGGCGTGACGAAGGCCTATCTGGTGATGCAATGAGTCGTCATGGCCCGATGATCGAAATGCATGATGCGAGTGATCCGGGTGCTGGATTAGGCGCCATATTTGGATTTCTGGGTGTGCCCGCTCATTTTCGCGCCGGCCAGCATCAAGCGGTGGTTGATGCTTGTTTGGCTCAACTAACGCGCATATTTGGAAGCAGAGCCCAAAACCCACTTGCGGCCAAACTGCAAGATTGGGCCTTTGAAGATGAAACCGCGATCGAAGCGGATTATGTGCCACCTGCGGGCCATCCGCACTATGGTTTGCCGTCTGCGCTATCGGGCCTCTGGGACGGCCAGTTGATGTTTGGTTCGACCGAAACTGCAAATCAATTTGGCGGCTTCCTGGAAGGCGCTCTTGAGGCAGCAGAATACACTGCGGAGCAAATTATCGCTGTTCGGTCTCCCACTGCGGGTTGATCCATGGCTCATCATTTGCGGCAGGCAGTAATTGCTTCCCTAAAATATGATCAGCTGCCTTTTCGCCTATCATTGTCGATGGCCCGTTGAGATTGCCATTTGTTACTTGTGGGAAAATTGAGCTATCGGCCAGGCGCAAACGGTCAACGCCGATGACTTTGGTATCTTTGTCCACGACGGCCATTGGATCGTCATCGCGTCCCATTTTGCAGGTTCCGCAAGGGTGGTAGGCGCTTTCAACATGCTCGCGTATAAAGTCGTTGAGTTCATCGTCTGATTGGCAGGCTTCGCCAGGTTGGATCTCATGTTTGACAAATGGTTTGAATGCGTCTTGCGCGAATATTTCTCGCGTTAGACGAATGCAAGTTCGAAAGTCTTCCCAGTCTTTTTCATGTGCCATGTAGTTAAACTGGATTTTTGGTGCTTCGCGCGGATCAGCAGATCGCAATGTGATTTCACCGCGGCTAGGTGATCGCATGGGTCCAACATGGGCTTGGAACCCGTGACCTTCTGCCGGTGCCTTGCCGTCATAGCGGATGGCCATCGGCAAGAAGTGATATTGAATATCGGGATATTTGACGCCCGCTTTCGACCGAACAAAGGCCGCGCTTTCAAACTGGTTGGATGCACCTAGACCGGTTTTTGTGAAAAGCCATTGTGCGCCAATGACCGCTTTCGAGATGATGTTCCAGTGCTTGTATAGTGTGATGGATTGGCTAGATGCCATTTGAATGTACAGCTCTAAATGGTCCTGCAGGTTTTGGCCGACACCCGCGCGATCGGCCTCGACTGCAATGCCGTGTTCAGTCAAATCTTCTGCTGGGCCGATGCCGGAAAGCATCAAGAGTTTTGGAGAATTAATGGAACTGGCAGCAACAATGACTTCACGATTTGCTGTAACGGTTTGTGTAGTGCCACCGCGCGATATTTGAACGCCTTTGGCCTCACCGTTCTCGATGATAATTTTTTCGGCAAATGCGTTCACGACTTCGCATTTATATCTCTTTATAGCTGGTCTCAGATAGGCGTTGGCTCCAGACCACCTGCGTCCCTTGAAAACGGTCTGCTCCATTGGGCCGAAGCCTTCCTGCTTTTGGCCATTGTAGTCGTCAGTTAGCTCATAGCCTGCTTGTTTGCCTGCATCGACAAATGCCTGAAACAGAGGATTGTTTCGCGGCCCTCGGGTCACATGAAGCGGGCCGGATTTACCGCGCCAACTTGCATCGCCACCATGGCCGCCACTGTCCCAGTTTTCCATGCGTTTAAAGTATGGAAGCACATCGGCGTAGGACCATGTGTCTGCGCCCATTTGGGCCCACGTATTGTAGTCTTCGGCATGGCCGCGCACATAAACCATTCCATTGATTGATGACGAACCGCCAACCACTTTGCCGCGCGGTGTTGCCAAGCGTCGCCCGCCTAAATGAGGTTCTGGTTCTGATTGGAAACCCCAATCATAGAGCTTCATGTTCATCGGATAAGACAGTGCCGCAGGCATTTGGATGAACGGGCCAATATCCGTGCCGCCATGTTCAATAACGAGCACGGAGGCTCCTGATTCCGACAAGCGATAAGCCAGCGCACAGCCGGCTGAACCGGCGCCGATGATGACATAATCTGCCTGCATTAAAACTGGCTCTCCATATGGCCCATTTCGACATAGACAGTTTTCATTTGTGAGTAGTGCTCGATTGCAGCTTTTGAGTTCTCGCGTCCCACGCCCGATGATTTTATGCCGCCAAATGGAATTTCCACAGGCGTCAAGTTATAAGCGTTAATCCAGCACGAACCAGCTTCCAGCTGAGCGATCACGCGATGCCCGCGTGTTAGATCGTTGGTAAATACAGCAGCAGACAAACCAAATTCTGTGGCATTGGCGCGTGTGATAACATCGGCCTCATCGTCAAAGTCGAGGACGCACATCACGGGCCCGAAGATCTCTTCGCGCGCAATGGTCATGTCGTCATTTACGTCTGCGAAAATAGTAGGTTCGAAGTAACAACCTTGCTGCTCGATACGTTTACCGCCGAGCACAAGCCGAGCACCTTCCTCAACTCCTTTGGCAACATAACCCTCGACTATTTTTAACTGGTTTTCAGAAACCATTGGACCGAAGTTCGTATTCTCATCCATCGGATCTCCGATAATGGCGCTTTGCGTACGCTCTTTGAGACGCTTAAGAAATGTTTCCTTAATTGAAGTGTGAACGAAGACGCGCGTCCCGTTTGAGCAAACCTGTCCTGACGAATAAAAATTACCGAGAATCGCGCCGCTGATCGCATCTTCAATGTCGGCATCGTCAAAGACAATAAGCGGTGACTTGCCGCCCAGCTCCATCGTTACATGCTTGATTTGGCTGGCTGCCGCCGCATAGACTTTTTTACCCGTTGGCACCGATCCTGTCAGTGAAACCTTGTCGACATTAGCATCGTTCACCAACGCCGCGCCGACATTGCCCAGGCCTTGAACAACGTTAAATACACCGGCTGGCAGTCCAGCTTCGATGTATATTTCTGCAATTTTCAGGGCGCAAAGTGGTGTTGTTTCTGATGGTTTGAACACCATCGTATTGCCACAAGTTAATGCCGGCGCACTTTTCCAGCAGGCTATTTGAGTTGGGTAGTTCCAGGCGCC
>JBCDFK010000360.1:0-3447 GCA_039178065.1 Pseudomonadota bacterium
CGATAAACAGCACAGGTGCCGCCTTATCAATATGTGAAAGCAGATGCAGCAAGACTGCAGATTCCGCACCAAAGGACGAAACCGTTGCAATTTTTCCAAATTTTTGACGAAAAACCGCATACTCGAAAATCTCGAGTGTTTGGTTTGTCAGCTCAGGCAGCGACATTATCATCATCTTTCACGTAAATTGCAGCTTTAAAGGGCTCAGCGCCTAGGCGGCGATAAGTAGCCAGAAACGTTTCCTCAGGCTCGGAACGAAGTTCCAGATAGGTAGAAATGATTGCTTCAATGGCCGGAACCAGATCCTCCGCTGCAAAACCGGGGCCTGTACGTTCGCCGATGGTCGCGGTTTCAGTACCGTCACCCCCAAGGGTGATCTGATAATTTTCCACGCCAGCCTTATCGAGACCCAAAATTCCAATATGACCCACATGGTGGTGGCCACAGGCGTTGATACAGCCAGAAATTTTAATTTTCAGCGGCCCGATTTCGCGCTCGAGTTTGAGTTCATCAAAACGAACGGCGATTTCTTGCGCGACTGGAATAGAACGTGCTGTTGCGAGTGCGCAATAATCCATACCTGGGCAAGCGATAATATCAGACAACAACCCAATATTGGCTGTCGCTAGGCCTGCCTTCTTAAGTTCCGCATATACCGCCGGAATGTCAGCTTTGCGGACATGCGGCAAGATAATGTTCTGCTCATGTGATACACGAAGCTCATCATGAGCATATTTTTTCGCAATTTGTGCCAAAACACGCATTTGATCAGAAGTTGCGTCGCCGGGCGTTGCACCAACTGCTTTAAGCGATACTGAAACAATGCCGTAGGCAGGGTTCTTATGCTCGGTCACGTTGGTTTCAACAAATGAACGAAATGCCGGATCGCTGGCCTGAGCCTGTTCAAATTCAAGCGATTGTGTGTTGTTGAACAGCGGTGGCGCAAATGCTTCTTCAAGGCTGGCCACCAATTCTTCAGGCGGTGCTTTAAAGTGCTTCTTTTGCTCAATAAATGCATCCTCGATCATCGCTGTAATCTCTTCGGTGCCAGTCTCATGCACGAGGATTTTGATCCGAGCCTTGTATTTGTTATCGCGGCGACCATTGAGGTTATACACGCGAAGGATCGCTTCAAGATATGGCAACAAATCAACTTTCGGCAGAAATGCGCGCACGGTTTTTCCAACCATTGGCGTACGGCCCAACCCGCCTCCGACGATCACTTCATAACCTGGTTCGCCAGCCTCGTTCCGCACCATACGCAGACCGATATCATGCGCGCGCGTAACGGCTCTATCATTCGGTGAGCCCGTTATTGCGATCTTGAATTTGCGTGGCAGAAACTGAAACTCTGGATGGTCGGTGGACCATTGACGCAGCAGCTCAGCGGTGGGGCGTGGATCCTCGATTTCGTCGGCGGCAGCGCCGGCGAAATGATCAGAAGTCACATTGCGGATACAGTTGCCAGATGTTTGAATCGCATGCATTTCGACATCGGCAAGCGCGTCCAAAATTTCAGGCACATCGCGCAGTTTTGGCCAGTTGAACTGAATGTTCTGCCGCGTCGTGAAATGGCCGTAGCCCTTGTCCCATTTGTCAGCAATGTAGGCTAACTGATTCATTTGTTTCGAGTTTAGCGTCCCATAAGGAACGGCCACGCGTAGCATATAGGCATGCAATTGTAGATACAGACCATTCATCAAACGAAGCGGCTTGAACTCATCTTCGGTGAGCGATCCGTCAACGCGACGCGCAACTTGCGAGCGAAATTGAGCAACCCGGTTTCGAACGAATTGCTCGTCAAATTCAGAATAGGCGTACATGATTATGCTACCAGTTTGCGGTCATCAATTTGTTCTTGAGCCTGCTTGCCATGAAAATAGTTTGATGGCCCACGCGTGCGAAATTCTTCGCGGAAATGCGCTGGTGCAGGCTTACCGTGTTCGTCGACGATAACGTTCATTGCATAGGCACCGACGATGGAACCCGCTTGACCGTTAGCAATATCAAGCATCGTTTCGATTTGCTCTGGCGAGTTGCCGATGTGAGCATCCGCGATATCGCGCGACCATGATCCCTTCAGGGTCAAATAGATAACATCGCCTTCGAACAGATCGTTGGCTGTGATGATTTGAGTTGAGAATTGACGTGCCATTACAGGGCTCCTACGGATTGAATCTCGGATGCGGCTTCTAGCGTTGTTGAAGCGATCATCGCTTCTCTTGGGTTGAGGCCATAAAGTAGAACAGCTGGACCAGTGATGGATGTTAACTCCAGCACATCAGCTAGCTGTGAAATGGTTGTAGAAATCACTTTCTGGTCGGAACGTGAGACATTTTCCACGATAGTGATCGGTGTATTCGCATCGGCGCCATGCATCAGTAGGCGACCGCTCAGGAAGCGCGCAGCGCGTGCTCCCATGTAAATTGCTGCTGCAGAACCTGGCTGCGCTAAATCGCGCCAATTATGTTCGGCAAAGCCTTCCGCTTCGCGACCTGTGATAATGCGCAGAGAAGAATTACGACCGCGGCGAGTCAATGATGTGCCAATGGAAGCGGCTGCAGCCGATGCGGCAGTAATACCCGGTACGACATCAAATTTGATCGACGCCTGCTGTAAGGCGTCCAATTCTTCGTCCAATCGGCCAAATATAGCCGGATCGCCAGACTTAAGCCGCGCGATTTGAGCACCTTTTGATGCATGTTCGATCATCAGCGCGTTGATATCTGCCTGCTTCCATGAAGGTCCGTAACCTTTTTTGCCAACTTCAATGACAATCGCTTCACGGCGCGCGAGCTCCAAAATGGGCTGCGGAACCAATTGGTCGTGCAACACAACGTCAGCCTCATGCAGCAAACGGCGTGCTTTGAGCGTCAAAAGCTCCGGATCGCCGGGGCCAGTACCAATGAGCGAAACGTGACCATCACGTGGTCGCGTTTCTATTGCATCGGTTAGAAGATCGTTGAGTTTTGATTTAACTGCATCTTCGCCACCGTTTTGAAGCGCAATGTCGCCTTCGCCTTCATAATAACGGCTCCAGAAGTCTCTGCGAATTCGGCCTTGCGGGAGCATATTTGCGCGACCGCGAAATGCTTGACCGATCCGTGCCAATATGCCGAGTGAGGCGGGCAGGCGCTCTTCCAGGTCTGCTTTGATGCGACGCGCCAATACGGGTGCAGCGCCTTCTGTACCGATGGCAACCGTCACTGGATCGCGGTCCACAATGGCCGGCGTGATGAATTGACTGTCTTCAAGATTATCAACGACATTGACCAAAGCGCCAGCAGCGTGGCCGATCCCAGCCACACGCGCATCTTCATCGTCATCTTCGTTGGCCGCATAAAGCATTGTTGCGCCATCGGCGTCGCCAGCGATTAGCGCACGTTCGAATAGTGTGATTTTACCCGCTTGTGCCCATTGCAAAACAATATCTTCGGCATTCTCGCC
>JBCDFK010000361.1:0-3438 GCA_039178065.1 Pseudomonadota bacterium
ATGATCGCTGTCCAGGTACCCGCTTCGGATGCAAAAATTTCCAAAGCTTGGGTGTTTTTCTGCGATATGCCCAGAGCAACCGGCTCTTCTTTATAGCGGGTCTTTAACCCCTCTATTAGCTTAGCACGATCGCCACAAACGGCGCGCCCAGCCTCTGCATTGGTTGGCAAAACAGGAAGTAAAAATGCTGCTGAAATCAGCACAGCAGCTAATTTGGAGAAGTATCGTTTCATAATAGCCCCTTCGCGGTGATCGCGCAGTTCCAACGGAGCAAAAAACAAATATCTACGTCAGAAAACGCACGCCCAAACACAAAAAAAGTTTCCCACACATCCTCCCGAATCCATCAAGTCTGCGCCTGACTGGTTAATGCAATGTAAATTTTGATCAATTGAATTGGGCATCCAAGCAAAGCCAGACCTTAAGCGCCCGTAATTGCCGCAACATAACTGCTCGTAAACCATCGTCCGTTACACTTGATGGCAGCATGAAATATTAGGCGGGCAGAACAGTGCAGCAAATTTCAAAAATATCTCTCAGCGGAATTCTTGCATCGCTATCGCACGCGCTCGATTTAACCGAGGGGCAGCCTGAAGGGCACTGCGTCAGATGTTGTCACATCGGCATGGCGATCGGCCGAGAAGCAGGTTTGGATGATGCGGAACTTGCCGATCTTTACTACACTTTGCTGTTGAAGGACCTCGGGTGCAGCACCAACGCTGCGCGAATATGTTCGCTGTACTTGACCGATGATCGTGCCTTCAAGCGCGACTTTAAGCGCGTTGATGGATCTCTAAGCCAAGCCCTTCGCTTTATCCTCAACAATACCGGTATGCAGGCGAATATGGCGCAGCGTTTTGGCGCCATTTACAAAGTGTTGAAAGATGGCGGACAAATTTCCCGTTCGTTGATTGAATCGCGTTGTCAGCGCGGCGCTCAAATTGCGCTTAAAATGCGCTTCAACCAAAATGTTGCTGATGCAATTTCCTCTCTCGATGAACATTGGGATGGAACCGGACAACCTGAAAAATTGCACGGATCGGCCATACCTAGATTGAGCCAAATCGCATTAATGGCCCAAGTTACAGATGTCTTTAACATCAACGCTGGCAAACAATCAGCCATTGACGAAATTGAGGCGCGTTCCGGTAGTTGGTTCGATCCAGAATTGGTTGCAACATTTAGAGCCGCCACCAAAAAAGCTGAATTTTGGGAGCAGTTGCGCGCAGAAGACTTGCAGCACAACATTTTCGCCTTAGAGCCAGGCGAACTGAGACGAACCGTGGACGAGAACTATCTCGATGATATTGCGGACGCCTTCTCACAAGTTGTCGATGCCAAGAGCCCCTATACGGCAGGGCATAGCCGGCGCGTTGCGACATTTGCCGACATGATCGCAACCGAAATTGGCTATACTGAAGAACAGCGAAGATGGTTACACCGAGCATCCCTTCTGCATGATATTGGCAAGCTTGGCGTCTCAAACGCAATTCTTGATAAGCCTGGAAAGCTGGAGCATGAAGAATTTGCAGCAATAAAAATGCATCCAGTTTACTCCCACCAAATCCTTGACCAAATCGAGCTATTTGGAGACATTGCTTCGATCGCGCGGGGTCATCACGAAAAGCTCAATGGAAAGGGTTATCCCGACGCTTTGGCCGGTTGTGATATTGGAATGGACACCCGCATTGTAACCGTAGCAGACATATTTGATGCGCTTACCGCTGAGCGTCCATATCGCGGTCCGATGCCAGAAGAACAAGCGCTTAGCATAATGGAAGAGACAGTGGGCACCGAAATCGACGGCGAATGTTTTTCCGCACTGAAATCGGTTTTAGCGAATTTCAATAAGCAAGCAGCTTAGCTAAAAAGGAAAGCTCCTGTACACGCCGCCGGTTAGGCGGCGCCTAGTTTCGCCCCAAGCCGCAAAACCAAAACACGACTTTCTGCGTCATCTGTCACTGAAGCGTATCAACGTCCTGCTGGGTAACAATGTAGCTTGATGAAAACGTAACCTCATCGCCAGGCGCTAAAACATCCCATATTTCATCTGTTCCGCTATCGGTAGAGTCGCCACCTGGCGCGGCGTCCGCAGTTAGCATTTCAATCTGCGGAACAGGAGCCACACCATTGCCGTTATGACTGTCCAACACAACAACATCGTTGACAGTTTGGTTGCCATTGTTGGTTACAACATAGGTATAGTTGATGGTTTGCCCAGCAATCACTTGTGTCGTGTCATCAGCAACTTTCGAAATCGTGAGTGAAATATTTGTGTCCAGCGTCGTCGTTGCCACATCGTCTTGCGGTGATACGTCATCCGCATTAAAGCTGGCCGTATTCACAATATCGTTGCCATTATCCAAATTCGATTGAGTGACCAAATAGGAGGCAAGGTACTGCCATGTTTCTCCCGGGTCGACTTCTCCATCGCTGTCAGCGTCAGTTGCAGATTGTAGACTAGGCGCGCTGGTTAAGCTTAGCGTGTTGCCATCCTGGACAATTGTGTCGATCAAAACTGGATTGATAAGAGCCGTATCTCCAGTATTGGATATGTTGATCGTATAGTTGAGCGTTGATGTAGAAGAAACGTTGGTAAGATCGACCAGCTTCGAAACGGAAAAAGCATAGTCAGGGACCGGGTTCACAGTGATCGCAATATTGTCAGTGTCGCTAAGAGCACCAGCAGTAACGGTGAACGCGAGCGTATCGGCACCATTGTAGTCGCCTATTGGAGCGTAGTTCAAACCATCCAAGGCAGTGTTGATTGCCGCCGGCGTTCCATTGAATGTCATAGATGATGAACCATTTGATCCCGCCGTGATCGTAATGCCCGAGATCGAAGCAAGTGTCAGCGTTCCATTTGTTACTGAGATGGTTACAACCATATTCGACAAGCCAGAATTTGTTGGAACCTGTGCTGCATTAGAGCCGGCCATAATCAGCATCACGTCCTCGTCAGTCACTTGCGCAGACGGAGATTGGGTGACTTCCTGAAAATCGATGTCGTCCCAAATTGCTGTCCCGGCGCCTAGCCTAGAATCGGTCGCAGTCACGCCCGCACCAATGTTCCTGGTTCCCGCGGTGAGCGTTGTTCGCACCGTCAAATTGGTTATACCGGAGTCATCATTGTCCACTGCACCTGTCGCAGTCGTCTGAATACCGCCACCCGTATTGATCCAATAGAAGGTGGAGCCCAAAACAATGGTCGGATAGTCATATCCATTGACGTCCTGGTCTGTGCCCACAAAGGACACCAAAAACCAAGATAAAAAACCTGGATCAGCGTTCGTTAGCGATTGCGACGCATAGGTTCGAGAATCGGTGCCGGTGCCATCATCATCTGATACGGCAGTGAGTTGGTTTGCTGCATACGATATAGAGCTGTCTGGAGGGGCAGTGGTTGTCCACCCGGTTGAACCCCCAGAAAAATCTCCA
>JBCDFK010000362.1:0-3427 GCA_039178065.1 Pseudomonadota bacterium
GACGATGTTATCGATGCCAAAACAAGATCAATGATGAATTTATCTATGATCGGCGCATTGGGCAAAATGAATGAATGGGAAATTCATTGTCGGGGGGCCGTTAACAATGGCGTAAATGCAGAAGAAATTCGCGCCATAATTCATGTTGTCGGTATTTACTGCGGCGTGCCACAAGCTCTTGAGTGTTTTCGTGTCGCGCGCAAAGTGCTTGAAGAAAACGATATGTTGTGAACGGGCTTTAACAACGCCGCAAGAAGCGCCATAACGGTTCAGTCTCATCCACCAATTATCTGCCCTTCCATACGGGATCTCGTTTTTCAGCAAACGCTTTTGCGCCTTCCAAATTGTCTTCAGAACCATAGAGCACATCGACGGTCTTTAGCTGTCTGGTGGTAATTCGGTTCATGCAATCCTGAAATTTGCTGTCTTCAGCATCGCGCACCACTTCCTTGATCGCTGCAAAAACAAGCGGCGGACCAGAAGCCAATTGCCGCGCCATGTCCCAGGCTTTCTCAGATAGATCATCAGCCGAACAAATCTGATTCACAAAACCCCACCGGTGCGCTTCTTCGGCATCAAGCCATCGTCCGGTGAAGAGCATTTCCATCGCAATGTGATAAGGAATGCGTTTTGGAAGTTTTACAGATGCCGCGTCGGCGACCGTGCCTGACGTGATCTCGGGCAACGCGAAGGTTGCATGTTCAGCAGCCAATATGATGTCCGCCGATAGGGCCAGTTCCAGGCCACCACCACAACAAATTCCATTGATTGCTGCGATGACGGGCTTGTTCAAATCGCGCAGCTCCTGCAAGCCACCAAAGCCGCCGACACCATAATCTCCATCCACTGCATCGCCTTCGGCGGCAGCTTTCAGATCCCAGCCTGGGCAGAAAAACTTTGCGCCCGCCCCAGTTATAATAGCGACCCTAAGTTCAGGATTGTCGCGGAAATCGGCAAACACATCGCCCATAATCCTGCTTGTTGCAAGATCGATGGCATTGGCCTTAGGACGATCAAGATTTACTTCCAAAACACCCCCTTCAATGCGTGTTCTAATTGGGTTTGTCATGCGTAACCTTTCACCAGTAATGCATCAGCAACCACGGCTCGGGTACTGGTGCAAATCAATGGATTGATCTCGATTTCCTCAATGTGCTCGCAATTGGCAATCACATAAGACTGAAGCTTCATAATTGTATCAATAAAACTAGCTTTGTGCGCGGGTGGCCCACCCCTATATCCATCTAGCAGAGCACAAACCTTCAGACCCGCGAGTGTCTCTTCAATTGCTCGTCTGTTGGTGGGTAAAAGCAAGCAATGCTTGTCATCCAGCAATTCTGTCAGCGTTCCACCGGCTGCAATTGTAAGCACAAATCCATGCGCCGGATCGCGCACCACGCCAATCAAAAGTTCGGCGATCATTCCGGTTATCATCTCTTCAATGAGAAACCTTTCCGCCGACATTTTTGTCGCCTCTTCCAGAAGTTCCTCACGACTTGAAATGCTCAGCGCGACTGCACCCGCCTCCGTCTTGTGCGCAACGCCCTCACCTTTAAGCACCAACAGTTCACCATCTTTAGGGGCATGTTTGCTCAATTCTTGTATTGAGATACCTGCCACACTATGCGGAACTTCGAGGCCTGCCAATGCCAGTTCTTCCTTTGCAGATGCTTCGGACAGCACCGTCAGATTGCCCACCTCTTGTGACAGCAAAACAGGCTCTGGATCGGGTTTCAAAATCGTAGAAACCGCGTGAATTGCATCACATGCATGATCAAAGTCGCATAAAGGCACAATGCCATTTTCCAACAAATTTAACGCCACCGCTTCGGGTAAATTTTCGGGCATAGATGCGATAATCCCATATTTCCGACCGGTATCGGTTGCCGCATTGAGCACTGCATCCACGACAATATTCCAATCGCTAGGATCACAAGTATCATCACGTGGAAAATCAAGAACGATCAGCGAAAGATCAATATTAGTGCCACTCATTGCGGCAAAGACGTTGGTCATTGCAGCTTCATCGCGCCAAATATTAGTATGGTAGTCCAATGGATTCACCAACTTTACCATGGGACTCAGATACTGCTTTAGCGTCGCGATTTGTCCATCGTTCAATACGGGGAAATTCAAGCCAGCACGCATTGCGCTGTCGGCCATCACACTAGCCTCGCCACCCGAGCAGCTGAGCGAAGCAATATTTTTGTCAGGCAATGCACCGAAACAGTGAAGAATTTTCAACGCCTCCAGAAAAGTCGCCACTGAAGAAACACTTGCTATGCCGAGCCGGCGCAATAGTGCTTCTGCCCCCGCGGTTGAACCAGCTAATGACGCAGTGTGCGAAATCGTTGCGCGCCGTGCTTCCACAGACGCACCAACTTTAAAAGCCACGATGGATTTGTTTAGCACTGATGCTTCTTTTGCTAAGGCTTCAAAGCTGCGAACATCTCCGAAACTTTCAATATAGAGCCCGAGCGCGGTAACGCGTTCATCGCGCAGCAACTGCCGCGCAATATCAGCAATACCGAGCTGCGCTTGATTGCCTACTGTGATCAGATGCGCGATCGGCAATCCGCGCCTTTGCATTGTAAGATTAAGCGCGATGTTTGACGACTGCATAATGATAGCAACGCCGCTATCAACCGGTTTCAGACCATGCTGATCGGGCCAAAGAGAAACATTGTCCAGAGCATTCAATGACCCGTAACAATTGGGCCCCAGAATTGGCATATCGCCAGCGGCATCCAACAATTGTTTGCTCAATTCCGCACCATCATCGGATTCCATGAAGCCACTGGCAAAGCAAACGGCTCCACCAGCACCCATACTGCTCAATTGCGCAACGATCTGTACGGTGCTGTGGCGGTTGACGCCAACGAACGCGGCATCGGGCGCCGAGGGCAACGCCTCAACCGACGGAAACGTGGTTATGCCGGCCACTTCTTGCCGGGTAGGATGAACCGGCCACAGCTCGCCCGAGAATCCAATTTTCCTGTTTTGCTGAAGCACTGCTTCGCACCATGCACCGCCGCCAATGACCGCAATTGTTTTTGGATTAATCAGTTTCTCAAGTTGCGGCATCTACGACCCCAGTGGACGCAGCAATTCGCGGCTAATGATGTGCCGCTGGATCTCTGAAGTTCCGTCCCAAATGCGCTCAACGCGTGCATCACGCCAAAATCGCTCAACGGGGAAATCATCCATTAGGCCCATTCCCCCAAAGATTTGTAAAGTAGTGTCAGTAACCCGCGCCAGCATTTCAGACGCATAGAGCTTTGCACTGGCAATCTCACGATTGGATGGAAGTCCTTGGTCCAGACGCCAGGCGCTAGCCAGGGTGAGATGATCCGCGGCATCAATTTCGGTAATCATATCCGCAATCTGGAAACTGATACCTTGGAATTTACCAATCTGTTGGCCAAAC
>JBCDFK010000363.1:0-3405 GCA_039178065.1 Pseudomonadota bacterium
CGATTTTGATGTTGCGATGCCTGAAATTGGTATAGAATTTCCTGATCCTTTTTTTGGCGTTAACACGCTCAACCATGATAGCACAAGCTTGCAAAATTGGATGTTAGAATATACGAACAAAAGTTGAGCAATAAGCTCATATTTTTAGCCAGCGCCAAACTCGCCAGCCAATCATTGAAATTTTAAACACTCAAGCTGCCTTTTTCACACAGCAAGAGTAGTTTTGACCACTATTAGGCAGAGAATTTGGCGCCGACTGTATCTCCATATGGTCTATATGACCCTGACCGCGAAAGCAGCGCATGCGGCGTTGGTTTTCTTACGCGTAAGGACAGCAAGCAGACCCATGAGCTTCTTCAGCTTGGCCATCAGGCGTTATGCGCTGTGCCGCATCGTGGCGGCATGTCTTCTGAGGGGATAGGCGACGGCGCTGGTGTGAGTGTTGATTTATCGCTTCGATTCTTTTCAGAATTGTCTGGTGAGGCTTTAGAGACAGGCAACTATGGCGTCGGCAATTTCTTTCTACCAGACAAGGCAGAATATCACGAATTGGCGGCAGAGATTGTAGTAAGCGCTTTGCGCAAACGGGATATGCGCATCGTATTATCGCGTGACGTACCAATTAATAATGATGCGATCCGCCCGGCCGCTGTGAAAGCGCAATTGGCGATTCATCAGTGGGTATTTGTTGCACCCAACGGAGTTTCAAATGAAGCTTTTGACCGCCTTATTCATGATACGCTGCTCGAGATAGAAGTCGAGGCCTACACGCGAGATGAGTTGAACGGTCTCTATCCTTTGTCGATGTCGGCGCGCATGCAAGTTCTGAAGGGTAGATTAAACTCCAACGAAATTGTTCCTTACTTTGCCGATCTGAATGACCCGCGTCATGAAATTCATACAATGTATTTTCACACGCGTTTTTCAACCAACACTGATCCCCACCCGACCATGGCGCAACCATTTCGCTTTATGGCGCATAATGGCGAGTTGAACACGGACGCAAAGAACCGGTTGTCAGAGGCCGCAATTGCCAGAGCGCGCAATAGTGCCATTATTAGTCCGAAGGGACAGTCTGATAGCTGTCGCCTTGATCAAACTTTGCAATCACGAATTCTCGAAGGGGGACTGAATATCGTCACCGCAGTGGTGTCGATGATGCCACCGGCTTGGGAAAATGATTATAGTCTGTCACATGATGTACGCGCTATGCTGGCCTATTTTGCGCTTTATGAGGAGAAAAATGATGGCCCGGCTGCGCTTATTTTTGGGGATGGACAGATAATTGGTGCGCGACTTGACCGCTTAGGTTTGCGGCCTCTACGCAGCGTTGAGACCGACGAATATCTCGCCGTCATGTCGGAAGCCGGACAGATTGCATTTCCTCCAGAATCCGTGATTAGCCGGGGTCGCATTGAAGCTGGCGGCATGCTCTATTTTGATCATGACACTGGTCAATACTATCAAACGACACAGGCTCTCGAAATGCTCGCTTCAAAGCGTGACTATCCAGCACTTTTGGAACAAGCGCGGGTCCACTTGGCCGACTTACCCAATTCCCAACTTGATCCTGATCTGGCGGTAAAAAACTACAAAGGCGATTTATCGACATCATCCCGCTATGTTGCCTACTTCCACAATCAAGAGAGCTTTCGGTTCATGATGGACCCCATGCTCGCCGATGGCGCAGAGAAAATTTCTGCCATGGGATATGGTAACGCCATCAATGCCCTCTCGGATAATGAAGGTGGCGTGGCTAAGTACTTCTCACAGCGATTCGCACAGGTCACCAATCCTCCGCTTGATAGTATTAGAGAGAAAGATGGTATGACGCTGCGCGTCGCCTTGGGCGCCAAACCGCATATGGGCAAGATAATGTCAAAACAGATTATCTTGCCATCACCGCTTCTGAAGATGGCTGATATGCTGTCGATTCGCGAACAGGAATTCACACCTGTTGCCGATTTCGATATGCTTTTTACGCCTGATTTCAAAATTCCAGCCGTCAATGAAAGTCAGCTCATTTCTGCAATTGATCTATTATGCGATCAAGTCGAAGCATTCGCTCGCGATCGAGGCGGCATTGCAATTATCTCTGACCGGCACATATCGCGCGAACGTGCGGCGCTTCCTATGATCCTTACAATTTCGGCTGTAAATCAACGACTTATTGAGGAAGGTCTACGCTTCAAGATTTCTCTTATCATTGAAAGTGGCCAAATCTCTTCCGCGCATCACCTGGCATGTGCGCTTGGCTTCGGCGCAGCCGCTGTTTATCCGCTTGGCGTGCAACTTCGAGCAGAAGAGAAGTTCGACGAAGCGCCATTTGCAGCTTTTGACAGGTTTGTGAAAGCAGCCGAAAAGTCGCTGATGAAAACTATGGGCAAGGTTGGTCTTTGCACTGTTGAAAGCTACTCCGGTGGTGAGTTTTTTGAGCCAAATTTTCTCGATACAAACGACCCGGTTTTCAAGCGCTATTTTCCCAATATGAAAACACCAGTTGGTGGCGTGGGTTTTGCAGCCATCGCACAATCAGCCGCCGATTGGCACAAGCGCGCCCAAATTGTTGAGAAAGAAAACGACATTCCCATTTTGGGGCTCTTTAAGGAAAGGGCTGAGGGTGCGGGACACTCTTATGGAACAGCAGCCGTTCGCGGCTTTGTAGATCTTACCGAAGAGCGGATCGCATTTGCTGACAAGGCAGAAGAAAACACTGACGCGTTGAGACTCATGACACTCAACAAATTGGAAGCTGCATTTGGTATCGATGACGAGGGATATGTTAATACCAGCTTCGATCGGCTCGATGAAACTTCGATAAATAGTTTTGAGATTACTCAAGGTTATCGAAAATTTTCTCGTGACATGGATGTGGAACGTCGTAAGCGCCCGGCAGCATTGCGCGATGTTTTGGCCTTTCCCGTTGACGTATCTTTTCTAAGCCAACCGCAGGAATTCAAACGCATAATGATGCTGTTTAATCGTGCCGGGAATAATGACTTTATGATCCGCGGACTGCGTTGTTCCCAGGTTCTCGATGACTGTTACGAGCTGGAACTCACCGGATCTCTGAGCAGCGATATCAGCCGTCTGGATGCGCTGGCGCAGTCGCTTGTGGAGCGATTTAACGAAAGCGTGGAAAGTCACTGGATAGAGGGTGGAAAGCTCAGGGTAAGAGTCAATGGACAAGCGCTTGATTACGTATCTCGTCTTCGGTCCGCTCCAGATTCAATAGAAATTGCGGAAGTGCAACCAGCATCCGAAATTACCCCATGCTTGGCGTCCGGTGCGATGAGCCACGGTGCTTTGGTAGCCACAGCACACGAGGGCGTGGCGCATGGCACCAATATGGTGGGCGGCATGTCAAATAGCGGCGAAGGCGGTGAACATATTTCACGCTATGGC
>JBCDFK010000364.1:0-3401 GCA_039178065.1 Pseudomonadota bacterium
CGAAGGTTGTGCGGCTCATCACCCAGAACAGCAGGCAAGCATTTGATATTGCTAACCTGCCCTGAAACGGCAGACCCAAAATTTTTCCAGTCCCTAAATAGCTAAATGTTGGGTTTTTGAACGTTTGCAAATTGCCGTTGGTTAAAACCTGCGCGATTCCCCGTCCGGATATAAACAAGATCAGTGTCGCGATGATAGGCTGAACCCGCAAGATGGAAACCAGCGCCCCATTGAACAAGCCGCATGCCATCGCAACAATAATTGGGAAAATAATCGCCAAAGCAACGCCCAAAAATGGGTAGGCCTGCCCCAATTCAGATTGGAAAATGAGCGGTGCTAGTGCACCAGCTAGCGCCATGATAGCTCCAACCGAGAGATCTATGCCTCCTGTTGCGATGACGAGTGTCATACCCATTGCGACGATAGCAATCGTTGCGACCTGACTAATGTTTACAAACAGCGTTTGTAGTTGCAGAAAATTGGGTGTGAACAGCACGTTGAAGAGCAAGATAACGATCAACGCTACCAAGCCGCCATGTTTTATAAGGTGTTTTTTCCAATCAAGCGCGATGGGCGCAGGTTGATCTACTGATTCTTGCGTACTCATGCCGCATCCTTTTGGGTATGCGCCAATGCGCGAACAAGCATGTCTTCAGTAATACCTGGATTTTTAAGCTCGTTGATCGACACGCCTTCATTGAGCACGACGATGCGATCGGCCCCCTCCACAAGTTCTTCAAATTCAGAACTGATGAGAACCACGCCAAACCCCTTATCCACATAATCGCGAATGATCGACTGGATTTCTCGCTTTGCGCCAACATCCACGCCGCGCGTTGGCTCGTCTAGTATTAGAAGCTCCGGCTCAATGGCCAACCAGCGAGCAAGAAGAACCTTTTGCTGATTACCGCCAGACAGCTCACGAATTGGCTGCTCCATGCCGGCGGTTTTGATACCGAGCGCATCAATGTATTTCTGCACCAATTTTTCTTCGCTGGCGCGATCAATTTGGCCATTTCGAGTGAGTTTAGGCAAAAGCGCCAATGTCATGTTTTCGCGGACTGTCATGTCCGGAATAATGCCCTCTGCCTTGCGATCCTCTGTAAGCATCGCGATACCTGCTTTAATAGCAGCCGCTGGTGTTGCAGGTTTTGAGTTCGAACCCCTGATTGTGATATCGCCCCTTGTGAGCTGATCAACTCCAAAAAGTGCACGCGCCGCCTCGGTGCGCCCAGAACCGAGAAGACCACCCAACCCCACGATTTCTCCACGGTGAACCGTCATATCCATTTTGGTAAGCCGTGGACCTGTAGCGATGGCTTCAGCGTGCAAAAGTACTTCGCCTTGCTTGGCGGATCCGCCGCCAAACTCGGTCATGCCAGCTTCGGCGATTTCACTCGCATCGCGACCTAGCATACGGGCGATCAGATCGAGCTTAGTGACCCCCTCCATTGATCGGCAATCAACCGTTTTGCCGTCTCGCATGGTGGTTACGCGGTCACAAATCTCAAATAACTCATCGAGGAAGTGCGAGACATAAAGAACAGAAACGCCAGCGTCCCGCAGGCTGCGCACCACGCCGAAAAGCACTTCAACTTCAGAGGCGTCCAGTGATGAAGTCGGCTCATCCATGATAACCAGCTTTGCATCAAGCGAAACAGCGCGTGCAATCGCGACGAGCTGTTGAATTGCGGTGGAGTAGCTTCCCAAGGGAGCTGTCACATCGATGTTAATGCCAAAGCGCGTCAGAATTTCACGCGCTCGATTGTGAGATTCTTTCCAGTCGATGAATAGACCCATCTTTTTGGGTTCATACCCCATCACGATGTTCTCAGTGACTGACCGAAGTGGCACCAAGTTCAGTTCCTGATAGATCGTTGCGATACCGGAGGTTTGCGCCTCGCGCGGACTGCTGATCTGGCTGTCAGCACCGTTGAATTCGACCTTTCCGCCATCTTTTCGATAAACACCTGTCAGGATCTTTATGAGCGTAGATTTACCTGCTCCGTTCTGGCCGATTAGTGCATGAACCTCTCCGGGCACGATATCGAGCGACGCGCCATTGAGCGCGATTACGCCATTGAATGCCTTTTGAATAGAGGTCATTTTCAGTATTTGCTGCATTCAATTTCTCTCACAACATCAGAGACTTAAGGGGGTGCGCTAAATTAAGCGCACCCCATTGAGCTGGGAGGAATTTAGTATGCTTCGTCTACATGATCAGCAGCATTTTCTGCTGTGAATATGCGGTCTTGCACCTGAACCCATGGCTCAATGGTTTCGCCAGCAGCATAGCGTTTCATCACTTCGCAGGCGAGTGGTCCAAAGAATGGAGAGCTTTCAACGGTGACACCCATCTTGCCATCAATGATGGCTTGTAGTGCGTCACGCGTGCCGTCGATTGAGACAACCAATACATCTTCTCCTGGTTTGCGACCTGCCAACTCCAATGCCTGAATGGCACCAATCGCCATCTCATCATTGTGGGCATAAACGACATCAACATCTGGATGCGCTTGCAGCAGTGTCTCCATCACTTGACGGCCTTTGTCGCGCGCGAAGTCACCTGTTTGCGACGCAACGATGTTGAAGCGCGGATCTTTAGCCAGCGCATCATCAAAGCCCTTCTTGCGGTCATTCGCAGGTGATGAGCCGGTTGTACCTTCAAGCTGAACAACCACAGCGCTATCGCCCTTGAAATTTTCAATTGTCCACTCCGCAACACGGCGTCCCTGATCGATGAAGTCGGAGCCAAGGAAAGCCACGTAATCAACGCCCGCCTTCGCCGCATTCGGATCGACAGAACGGTCAACCAGGAATGTTGGAATGCCTGCGGCAGCCGCTTTCTTAACAGCTGGGATCAAGGGTTTTTCTTCACGCGGTGGCAAGAATAGAACATCAATACCTTGCGCAATCATTGAATCAACATCAGCAACCTGTTTGGCGGCTGAGCCGGCTGCATCTGTTGCGATCAGATCCCAGTTGCAAGATTCAGCGGTGTCGACAAAAGACTTTGTTTCCGCGATCCGCCAAGGGTTGTTGGATTCCATTTGGGGAAAGCCGACCTTGTAGCGTTCCTTTTGCTCCAGTGGTGGCAAGCTCTGCGCAAATGCAGATGTTGTTACCGCCAGCGCAAGGAAGGTCGCGCCAATAAATGTTCTTCTTTTCATGATAGTCCTCCTCATAATGCGGTTATTTGCATTTCTACCGCGTGTTTTTTGGGATCAATCCCAATTCAAGTAACTGGTTTGCTTTCGTAAATATCCGTCAAAGCCGTATTTGCCGTCTTCTCCTCCTAAGCCAGACATTCCCCAACCTGTGTGGAAACCTTGAACAGATTCCCCGTTGGTACGATTGAGATAAAGTTCGCCAAATTTCAGCTCATAGGGAGCACGCTGAAG
>JBCDFK010000365.1:0-3393 GCA_039178065.1 Pseudomonadota bacterium
GGTGGTTTGTTGATTTTTGCCGCACTTGATTTATCGCGTCGTGTATCGGGTTGGGTGATCCCAATTCTCATCATAACGTCGCTCAGCTACATCTTGTTTCTTGGCGGCTATTTGCCTGGTGTATTTCGTGCCGCAAGCCTGCCGCTCAATGATGTTATGTTCAGAACACTCTATAATGATGAGGGAATGTTTGGCATTCTCGCCAGCATCTCATCGACCAATATTACACTGTTTATGATTTTCGGCGGATTTCTTGTGGCATCAGGCGCAAGCGATTTCGTTATCGAATTGTCGAAAGTTGTCGCCGGCCGTATTCGCGGGGGTGCCGCATTTGTCGCCGTTCTTTCATCGGCGCTCACTGGTACGATTAGTGGTTCAGCTATTGCCAACACGGCTTCGACCGGGGTCATCACGATCCCGCTTATGAAGTCGAATGGATTTCGCCCCAAATTTGCGGCCGGCGTTGAGGCCGCTGCATCAACGGGTGGTCAATTGATGCCGCCGATTATGGGTGCGGGCGCTTTTGTGATGGCAAGCTATACGTCTATTCCCTATTCGACGATTGTTTCGGTTTCTATTATTCCGGCCTTTCTCTACTTCATCTCGGTGGCTTTCATCGTGCGGATTGAAGCGGTGAAATACCAAGTTGGCGATGGCGTCGACATGGTGGTCAATAAGGGCAAGTTAATTTCTGGCGGTCTTGCATTTATCCTACCACTGGCGGTGATGATCTATCTACTGATGAGCGGTGTGACACCTAGCTATGCAGCTTCTTGGGCGATTGCATCGCTGGTGCTGGTGTCATGGTTTACATCCATTGCCGCGAAATTCGTCGGAACTGATACATTTGAACCCGTTCAAATGGGACCTTCGAAAATTGCTGAAGCACTTCTAATAGGCATAAAGTCGTCGATAATGACCGGCATTTTGCTTGTTGCCATTGGCATCATGAACAATGCGATCGTGACGAGCGGCATCGGCAATGGATTTTCACTCATGATCGCTCAATGGTCGGGTGGTTCGTTGGTCATTGCAATATTGCTGATCGGACTTGCATCGCTTGTACTTGGCATGGGATTGCCGGTGACCGCCGCCTATATCATCCTTGCCATTCTCACAGCGCCAGCCTTGGCCGGTATCTTGGCCGACAGCCTCATCGTTGAACAGTTGATCCAAGGCATTTCGGACCCATCAAAGTCAGCTATGTTTATGCTGGTCGAAAGCCCACATATTGCAAAAATTTCGACTGGCATGCTCCGCGAAGAAGCTGTTGAGCTGATGGCGGCGATGCCATTTGAGTTGGCAATTACCATTCGACCATTGCTGGTTGATCCTGCGGTGCAGGCATCGTTTCTTCTCACCGCACATCTGATCATCTTCTGGCTGAGCCAAGATAGTAATGTTACGCCACCGGTATGTCTGGCCGCATTTACTGCCGCTGGTATTGCAGGATCCAAGCCGATGGCAACTGGCTTTGAAAGCTGGAAGATCGCCAAGGGTTTATACATTGTACCGCTGATGTTTGCCTATACACCGCTCATCACCGGCACTTTGCCGGAGATATTACAAATCGGCTTTTTTGCATTGTTTGGAATATACGGCACCAATGCACTCATTCAGCGTTACGCAGAAGGGCCGCTGAATGTACTTTCATACGGTCTAATTATTGCGGGCGCGATCGGTTCTTATTGGCCTCTAAACTGGTGGGCAAATATTGGTGGCGCTGTTTTGATTGTCGTCGTCGTATTCATGACGTCTCGAAAGCTGCAAAGCACGGCTGCGATGTCTGCTCAGGTTGAATGAAAGCGATAGGCTTCACTTAAGCTTTGTCGCTACTGTTTGTAGAAGCAAGTTTCAGCAATGCTGCAACATGGACTTCAAGCGCGTCGATAACGGGATAGCTGGTCTGCTGACCATCAAATGCCAGGCCTAAATCAGTGCCGGCTAACAAAACCGCCTCTGCTCCTTGTTCGCTTACCATGGTTGCGCCTGCATTGATGAGGAACTCGCGGTTGTCATCACTACAGAAACCTGAATGAGCGAGCTCCATGTAAGCGGCGCCAAGTTTTTCGATATCTTTGTTTGGAACAATCGAATTGGGCGATTTCAACAAACCGAATAGATGTGAGGCTAGTACTGGCGGACTACCCAGCAACCCCACAGATCTGATGTTGTTATCATCGCAATAGTCATCCACGAGCTTGGTCGCATTGATGAGAGGGATAGGTGACAGCTGCTCGGTTTCATCAAAACAAAAATGTCCGGTCATTGCCGTTATCATGGCAATGTCACAGCCAGCACCAGCCAGTTGATCTAGGTGGTTAGCAAATATCTTTGCCTGCTCGCGCTTTTTATTTGCGCCCGCATTTGCAGCCAATAAAGCGATTTCGGCGTGTGCAATGGTGAGGCGTAGTGGAACGTTGGCTTGTTTGAATTCCGTAACGAGCCTCGAATAATAAGCAATTGTCGCTGCCGGACCAATGCCGCCGATCAAACCTATATGCATAATAAATCTTCCTAAACTGGCGTCCATGAAGACTGTCCCAGCGGACAAAGACGGGCAATAGTTGAATTGTCACCCGCACAAAGAATTGGCCATTAATATATAACGCAGGGGCGCTGGGCGCGGCTGTTTGATTGATTCATACAAATTACTAAAGCCTTACGGAGCGGTTAGAGGTTTTTTAAGTCTGTGGCTGTAAAGTCGGCTCATTATTAGGTCGTGAGTGTAGAGAGTAATATGACCGAGCAGATTAGACCACGCGTTAAATATGTTATTGGCCCAGACGGTAGCCCGTTGACGATCAATGATCTTCCACCGGCAACCACACGCCGCTGGGTTATTCGCCGTAAGGCAGAAGTCGTTGCAGCAGTGCGCGGAGGATTGCTTAGCTTGGATGAGGCTTGTGCCCGATACACGCTGACCGTTGAGGAATATCTATCCTGGCAAGCATCTATTGAAGAAAATGGCCTGGCTGGATTGCGTACAACACGCATTCAACAATACCGCCACTAAAATAGAATTTCATTCCTTAAGTGCCGCTTTCAGATTCTGAAGGCGGCGTTTTTGTGTCTTCTAGTAGGGCCTTCTTTACTAGCGATGCTGCCACTGCACTGGCCAGGGTGGAGATCGCAAAGAACCACAGGCCGGGTTGGCTAATCGCGGTTGCCAGCCCTGACGTCTTGGCGGCAAAAACGGTCAATGCCACGAGCAAGACATCAAGCATCGACCACTTTGATAGCAGCCCCAACCACGAACTGGCTTTATGCGCGGTTCTTTGATCGAGATCTTTGGCTGACAGCATGGCACTCAATGCCAGAAGTTTTATGCTCGGGAAAATAATCGAAACCCCGCCCACCAAAACTGCCAGTAAAAAATCGCTGCTGGCAAAC
>JBCDFK010000366.1:0-3378 GCA_039178065.1 Pseudomonadota bacterium
ATCGGATTCTTGATGCCGGACATATTGCGTGAGTCGGGTTTGTCTGCCGCCGATGATGACCAAAAGTCGCGCTGCTCATTACCAGGCGAAAGAGACTGCGCAAGCACGACAGTTGTCATATCAAAATCAAACTCTTCAAGTCGTGAAACATATTGCGCAACATCGACAATTCGAATGTTTGCATCAATGCCAAAACGCCTCAAGTCTTCCGTAAATTGGCCAGCAATAATGTTAGTAGTGGCCGATGCACCAAGAATTTCGATCGTGAATTTTTCGCCAGTTTCGGTGTTGACCCAAGAGCCATCCTTTGGCTCCCATCCAGCTTCACGCATCAATTGCGCTGCTATGCGTTGGTTCGCTCTACTCTTTGCTCTGTCGCCACCAACGGGATTTTCATATGGCTCAGTAAATAATTCTTCCGGTAGTTGATCTCGAAACTCTTCGAGAATCTCAAGTTCACGATCCATTGGAACGCCGGATGACTGCAGTTCCCCACCTTCAAAATAGCTGTCTGTGCGTGTTCTTAGACCAGATAACTGTAGCCGGTTGACAGACTCAAAATCGAACAGATGCGCTAGTGCTTTCCGGACGCGGATGTCTTGAAACTTTTCGCGTCGCATATTCATCGAGAAGCCCTGCATAGGCTGCGGGCTGGTCGTCGGGAAACCGCGCTTTTGAACCATGCCGTCTTCAAAAGCAGTGAAATTATATTCGTCA
Source organism: Pseudomonadota bacterium (assembly GCA_039178065.1). Lineage (GTDB taxonomy): Bacteria > Pseudomonadota > Alphaproteobacteria > Rhizobiales > Rhizobiaceae > Ahrensia. Next base: position 718 of record JBCDFK010000366.1, read on the forward strand.
GCCCAACGCTTTGAACGTGTTTCAGTTCGGAAATCCTGTACGCCACCTTTCTTGAACGCTTCCCATATTGGCGTGGAATCTAGGAAATAAGTATATTTCAGACTGCCAAAATTGTTCCGACCTTTATTGACGGGTAAATCTGCGGCCCAATAGTTTTCGGCTCGCTCCCAAGTAATCGAGCTTCCTGCCACGAAAGAAGCAATTTTATATGGACCAGAGCCCAACGGCGGCTCCAAGGTCGGCTGGGTAAAGTCTCGTTGATTTCCATCCTTATCAATACCCTCCCACCAGTGCTTCGGCAGAACGGGCATATCGCCTAAAATTTTTGGCAGTTCTCGATTGTTGGCTTCATTGAAATTGAACTTGATATCAGTTTCGTTCAACATTTCCGCTGATGTGACATTCTCATAGTACTCGCGATAGAGCTGATTGTTCTGTTTGAGTACTTCAAAGCTCCATACAACATCTTCTGGCGTTATCGGTTCACCGTCATGCCAACGCGCAGCCTTGTTGAGGCGATAAATCGCAAATGAATAGTCGTCAGGATAAGTATAAAATTCTGCAACCAGCGGGTGGCTGGTGGAAGGCTCGTCGATACTCTGGTCACGAAGCGTGTCATAAAGGAGGCCGCCACCAAATCCGCGAACCGCAAGACCCGCCGCCGATGTCCCTCTAATGACGTAGGGATTTAAGCTATCAAATGTGCCTTGCGCTGCCATATTGACAGCACCACCCTTCGGCGCATCGGGGTTTGCATGATCATAGTGAGAAAAACCGTCTATATATTTGCTTTCATCAATAAGCGAACTGGTTGTCACCCATCCGCTAGCTTCTTGGGCAAGTGTCAATCCTGCGGACATCATTAAGGTAAGGACAGTAGTTGGTATGACGAGACGTTTCATCGGCAATCCTTCAAAATACAACGCTACCTTAAAAGACTAGGCACAATTGTGCCAAAGCAAAGCCCAAAACTAAAAAAGGCCCGGAAATCCGAGCCTTTTGTTCAAAATATTGTGTGTTTTACTGCGTTGCCGGCGCTTCTTCTTCCGCAGCAGGTGCTTCCGTTGCCTCGGGATACGGCAATTGCGTGGCAGCTTGCTGGTTCAGATAAGCTAGTAGATTGGCACGATCTGCTTCTTTTGAGAGGCCAGCAAAGCCCATTGATGTGCCTTTGATATAGGTTTTTGGCTTTAGCAAAAACTTGTTTAGGCTCTCAAAGCCCCAAGGCTCGCCTGTTTCGCCATATGCAACCATCGCAGAAGAATACTTAAAGTCTGCATGTGCACCCGGTTTAGCGCCGAGAATGCTCCAGAGGTTTGGACCAACTTTGTTGGCCGCGCCATCAGCTACATTGTGGCAAGCGGCACATTTTTTGAAAACTTTCTCACCTGCGGCGGCATCGGCACTGGCAAGCAGCGGCGCGATTGATGCGATTTCAGCTGGTCCATCATTAGCAGCCGCTGGCGCTGAGCCCGATGCTTCAGCAATTTCATAACCAAATGTTTCAGGTGTTTCAGAATGGAAAAGCCCATCGCTAATAATGCTGAAGGTCATGACCATTACGGCGACAGAGAGAAACGCGCCAGCATACAATGTTGTTTTCATAGATTCCATGTGATCAATCACCGTTTGGTAAGTGTGCCGCTTCGCGACCTTTCATTTTGCCGGAAACTATGACTTTTGCGCTTGGCATGCAACACCTATAAGAACACTCCCTATGAGACTTTTTGCCACTTCTGGAACATTATTTTCATGAATCCGATCATTCTAATTCCTGCCCGCATGGCCTCGACGCGTTTGCCGGGCAAACCTTTGGCCGATATCGCCGGAAAACCAATGATTGTGCGGGTTGCAGAGCAGGCGCGGAAGGCGGATTGCGGGGATGTGGTGATTGCAACTGATACTGTTGAAGTCAAACAGTCAGCCGAAAAGTTTGGATTAAAAGCGATCATGACACGATCCGATCACGAATCGGGCTCAGATCGCATCTATGAGGCATTGCTCAATCTTGGTGGAAATTACGATTCGATCATCAATGTGCAAGGCGATCTGCCCACGATTGCGCCAAGCGATATTCGCGCTGTTATGACTCCACTGCAAAATGAAGATTGTGATATCGCCACTCTCGGTGTGGAAATTTCTGATGACGCTGAAAAGTCTAATCCCAATGTCGTGAAAATCGTTGGTTCGCCGATTGGGGAAAATCTATTTCGTGCGCTTTATTTCACCCGAGCAACTGCGCCTTATGGTGGTGGGCCGCTTTACCATCATATTGGCCTTTATGGCTACAAACGCAGTGCGCTGGAGCGTTTTGTCTCGCTTTCACCGTCAACACTAGAAAAGCGCGAGAAGTTGGAGCAGCTTCGAGCACTGGAAGCGGGGATGATCATTCACGCCGCTATTATTGACACTGTGCCGTTGGGCGTGGATACACCCGAAGACTTGGAAAAAGCGCGCGCCGTTCTGGCGAGCAAAGATGGACAGGCATAATGACGGACGACAAAAATCTAATCGCTTTTCAGGGCGCAAAAGGTGCAAACTCGGACACCGCATCGCGCCAGATGTTCCCAGATATGACACCCTTGCCGTGCGCTACGTTCGAAGACGCCTTTAAAGCCGTCGACAGCGGAGAAGCGGCGCTCGCAATGATTCCGATCGAAA
>JBCDFK010000367.1:0-3367 GCA_039178065.1 Pseudomonadota bacterium
ACATTAGAATGCTCATTGATGAAATCAGCTAAGGGGTCAGTTGAGGTGCCTGTATCTGCTGAACCGTCAGCAAATTGGGCCACCTCTTCCGGGCTAACAGTTGTAACTTCCGCAACAACTTCATCTGGCGTGGGCATCGGCGAAGGTTCAACATCGTCACCAAACGAAGGCTCAGACTCTGACTCTGCCTCTCGTGCAATTTCAGGATCGATGTCTTCTTCCGGCTCCACTGCATCTTCAACAGGTACAACTTGTTCGTCGCCGGGCGTTTCGACCAAAACCTCATCGACACTATTGTCGGCATCCAAGCTTTCCTCTTGGAAAGCATATTCAACTTCTACCGATTTGATGGCCTCTTCCAGTTTTTCGAACTGGCGATCTATCGCAGCCTGCGGCGGAGTTTTTTCCATCGAATCAATCTGGCGGCGCACGGTGTCCCGTGCTTTGTCGTAAACTTTCCCCCTCGCTTCTGGGGTTGTTTCACCCATTTGCTCGAGAGTCTTTTTAAGAACTGCTGCGAAATCTGCCATTAATTCAATCCGATATTCAAATGTATCCCTACATGAACTTAATCCCGAAACGGGTCCGTAACAAGTATTGTGTCGTCGCGTTCTGGCGACGTGGATAACAGAGCAACCGGCGCGCCAATAAGTTCTTCAATATGGCGGACATATTTCACCGCTTGCGCGGGCAATTCATTCCATGTTCGCGCGCCTGCCGTTGTGCCAGGCCAACCATCCATTGTTTCGTAAATTGGCTTCACGCGTGCTTGTGTTCCTTGGCTTGCGGGCAAATAATCAATCTGCTCGCCATCTAGTTCATAGCCTACACAGATTTTAATTTCGTCCATTCCATCCAAAACATCGAGCTTGGTAAGCGCGATACCAGTAATGCCGTTGAGCGCCACCGCTTGCCGAACCAAAACGGCATCAAACCAACCACAACGACGCTTGCGCGCTGTTACCGTGCCCCATTCATGCCCTTTTGTGCCCAAATACTCACCAACCTCATTCAGCTGCTCAGTTGGGAACGGACCCTCGCCTACGCGTGTTGTATAAGCTTTGGTTATGCCCAACACATAACCCACGGCACCGGGGCCCATTCCTGAACCAGCGGCCGCCTGACCTGCTACAACATTCGATGACGTCACAAAGGGATATGTTCCATGGTCGACGTCCAATAATGTTCCTTGAGCACCTTCAAACAGAATACGTTTTCCATCCCGGCGTTTGTCATCAAGAACTTTCCAAACCTTGTCCATATATGGCAAAATTTGGCTCGCAACCGATGTCAGCTCTTCCATAATTGCTTCATGCGTCACTTCCGAGTGGCCCAAACCACGACGAAGCGCATTGTGGTGGGTAAGGAGGCGATCGACTTTTGATGGCAGGGTTTCGGTGTTGGCCAAATCCATTACGCGCACCGCACGGCGACCGACTTTGTCTTCATAAGCGGGGCCAATGCCGCGTCGAGTCGTGCCAATCTTTGTTCCCGAGTTTGACGCCGCATCTTCGCGGAAACCATCTAGCTCGCGGTGTAACGACAAAATGAGCGGCGTGTTCTCGGCGATCTTCAAAACGTCCGGAGAGATATCAACACCTTGATCCGCCAGTTTTTCAACTTCGGCCACAAATGCATGCGGATCAAAAACAACGCCATTGCCGATGACAGACAATTTGCCGCGAACCACGCCTGAAGGCAGAAGCGATAGCTTGTAACTCACGCCATTGATTACCAGCGTATGGCCAGCATTGTGACCGCCCTGAAAGCGCACAACAACATCGGCGCGCTCAGAGAGCCAATCCACAATCTTGCCCTTGCCCTCATCACCCCATTGAGAACCGACTACCACCACATTTGCCATCGAAATTCCTCGACTTAACCGTTTAACCGAGCGGTCTATAGCTGCCATTGCTCAAAAGAGCGAGGGCATGCGAACACTTCTAGCTCTTTAGACACTGTTTTTCTGATCAAAATCAGCATATGCCCAATTATGTGGCAGCCATTTGCTTGCCATTTGCCCAACTCGTAGGTTCTCGTGCAGCATAATCGAACAGCTTATTTACTACTCTTCCTCACCACCCTCTTTTGGGGTGGCAATGCCGTGGCAGGGAAATTGGCCGTCGGTCACGTATCACCATTGGTCCTCACCTCATTGCGCTGGGCGATAGCATTCACAATTTTGGCGGTCATTGGCGGTAAGCAATTTTGGCAGGAGCGACATTTGGTTAGACCGCATCTGCCACTATTGTTTGTTTACGGCGCACTCGGATTTTCGATCTTCAACATCGCGCTTTACTCAGCACTTAATCACACAACAGCCATCAACGTCGCCATCGAACAGGCCGGCGTTCCAGCGGTGATATTCCTTGGCAACTACATCTTGTTCAGGACGCGCGTCACTCTGCTTCAAATTTTGGGGTTTGGGCTTTCGATTATCGGTGTGGCGGTCGTTGCATCCCAGGGCAGTCTCGAGCGCCTTGCGGGCCTTCAAATCAATCGAGGTGATGCCTTCATGGTGCTCGGCATTTTATGTTATTCGGCATATTCAGTATTATTGAAATATAAGCCCGCCTTGCATTGGAAATCGATGATGTTGGTGATGGCGTTCTCTGCCTTTCTCATCTCGCTACCATTTAGTTATTGGGAACTTCAGGGACCCAATGGGCTTTGGCCAGACACTCAAGGTTGGATCATCACAATGTATACGGCCATCCTACCAGCGATTGTCAGCCAAGTATTATGGATTCGAGGTGTGGAGATGATCGGCGCTAATCGGGCAGGCATATTCATCAATCTCGTACCCATTTTGGGCACTTTGCTGGCCATCGCTGTGTTGGGAGAAGTATTCCAGCTTTATCACGCCATTGCACTCGCACTGGTTATAGGCGGCATATGGATAGCAGAGAACAGCGGCCGCAAAGCAAACAACGGATAGTTATTTCGAGTGAATACATGCTTGGTGGCTGACGTCAGACCGCAAGCTGAGGTAATATATGATGCCCATTTTTATTTGCGTCCGGGCAGCCACCAAGCACACGCTGTATAGCATAAAAAGGGCGCCCCCAAAATGGGAACGCCGATCACTTTTTAAATTCAGTTTCAAAATTAAATGAAATCGAACCTGTTTAGACTTCAAATTCCAGCGCCTTGGCCGAGATGATTTCCGGGTAGGCTCGAACTTCATTTAGGACCTTTTCGCTGACCGGTGCATCAACATATAGCAACGCAATCGCGTCGCCACCCGGTCTATTTCGGCCCAATTGGAAGTTCGCGATATTGACATTATTGTTGCCGAACACTGTGCCCAGAAGACCGATAATACCCGGTGCATCATTGTTGGTTGTGTAGATCATATGGCGTCCAA
>JBCDFK010000368.1:0-3362 GCA_039178065.1 Pseudomonadota bacterium
AATCTCTCAGGAGGTAACGAGCAATAGGTGGTGATCGCGAAATGTTTGGCTACCGAACCGCGCGTGATCATCCTCGTTGAACCGACTAAGGGCATTGATATCGGATCAAAAGCTGCGGTTCATGAGTTTATGAGCGAGCTCGCCGCCAAAGGGTTGGCCGTGATCATGGTTTCATCTGAGTTGCCCGAGATCATTGGCATGTCTGATCGCGTCATTGTTATGCGAGATGGCCGTATAGCAGGCGAATTTTCCGGCGATGAATTGAACGCTGAAGTGCTGGTACGTGCCGCAGCAGGAATTGACGGGGAGGCAGCGGCATGATCCAAGCACTCAAGTCTCGTGAAGCGATCTTGGCGGTAGCCATCATTCTGCTCATTGGATTGATTTCATTGCGATTTGCCGACTTTGCAGCGCCGTCCAATTTGATCAATGTCTTCAACGATACATCGATATTGATAATGCTAGCTCTTGGACAGATGGTCGTCATTGTTGCGCGGTGTATTGACCTTTCAGTGGCATCAAATTTGGCTTTGTCAGGGATGGTAGTTGCACTGCTGAACACTGTGGCTCCTGGTTTGCCGGTGCCATTATTGATGCTCATCGCCATCATATTCGGAGCAGCATTAGGCGCAATCAATGGCTTTTTTGTATGGAAGCTTGATATACCGCCAATTGTGGTGACGCTCGGTACGCTCACCATTTTCAGGGGCTTCGTATTCTTGATCTCAGGCGGCGAATGGATCAATGCGCATGAAATGAGCAGCGCCTTCAAAGCATTCCCTCGCTACGAACTTTTAGGCCTCTCAGTTCTTTCATGGCTCGCCATTCTTACCGTTGTTTTTTTCTTTTTGCTTGTCACCCGAACACCGCTTGGTCGCGCCTTCTTCGCCGTTGGAGGTAACCCTCATGCGTCGGTCTACACCGGTATTGATGTCGGCTATACGCGCTTTCTAGCCTTTGTGATTTCTGGTGCGATTGCCGGCCTGTGCGGCTATTTGTGGGTTGCGCGATATGCCGTTGCTTATGTTGATATCGCAGGCGGATTTGAACTGGAGGTGGTTGCAGCTTGCGTGATCGGGGGCATCTCCATTGCTGGCGGTATCGGTTCAGTAGGTGGGGCAGTGCTCGGTGCGTTGTTCTTGGGCATTGTGAAAAATGCATTGCCCGTGGTGAATATTTCACCGTTCTGGCAACTTGCTATCTCAGGGTCAGCAATCATCATCGCCGTTGCGCTCAACGCGCGTTCTGAACGCACCAAGGGCCGGATCATACTGAAACAGGCGGAGCGAGCGACATGAGCGACCTCACATTGCAAAACAGAGATGCTACGCCGATGCGTCACGTACCGGATCGTATTGCAACGCCACTTCAGCGACATCTAAAGAGTTGGGAAACTCTTTTGCTTTCCGTCGCAATCTGCATTTTTCTGGTCAACAGTTTTGCATCACCCTACTTTCTTGATCCGTGGAATTTGTCGGATGCAACTTTCAACTTTACTGAAAAGGCGATGATTGCCTTTGCTATGGCACTGCTCATTGTATCGGGAGAAATCGATCTTTCGGTTGCATCAATCATTGCACTGACTTCCGCCGGCATGGGATATCTGGCGCAGTTTGGATTTGGCGCATCCGAATTGGTGTTGGCGGGCTTACTAATCGGGCTGGCATGCGGAGCATTCAACGGATTTCTGGTCACCGGCTTAGGACTGCCATCGATCGTTGCAACCATCGGCACCATGAGCCTGTTCAGGGGCATTTCCTATATCGTGCTGGGTGATCAGGCATTCCGTGGATACCCAACTGAGTTTGCATTTTTTGGGCAGGGCTATGTTTGGTGGGTCATTACATTTGAGATGGTGCTATTTGCGGTTTTTGCGCTGATCTATGGCATTGTTCTACACAAGACCAATTTTGGCCGCATGGTTTATGCCATTGGGAACAATCCTATTGGCGCGCAGTTTTCCGGCGTTCGGGTCAAGCGGGTGAAGTTCATTTTATTTCTTCTTACCGGTTTGATGTCTGGCGTTGCAGCGATCTGCCTCACATCGAGGCTGGGTTCAACACGTCCATCAATTGCGTTTGGGTGGGAGCTGGAAATTGTTACGATGGTTGTACTCGGCGGCGTGAATATTCTCGGCGGATCGGGCACAATTCCAGGTGTTATCATTGCAGCCTTTGTGATGGGGATGGTTACGTTTGGTTTTGGGCTACTGAATGTTCCAGGAATTGTTATGTCGATATTTATTGGCATTCTGCTCATTTCGGTCATCGCACTCCCACGCATCTGGGCGGAATTTCAAGCGCGCCGCAAGATGGTGTCATGATGGAAAAATTTGCTTTCAAAATGCAGCTCGTTCCTGGGTGTGAAGCTGAGTACAAAAAACGGCATGACGAGATTTGGCCGGAGCTGGTCGCGCTGCTAAAACAGGCAGGCGTATCGGACTATTCCATTCATTTTGACCGTGAAACCAGCGTGCTATTCGCCGTTTTGTGGCGAAAGAACGATCATTCAATGGATAAGCTTCCCCTAGACCCGATCATGCAAAAGTGGTGGGTACATATGTCAGATGTGATGAAAACATTGTCAGACAATGAACCCGTAGCAACGCCGCTCGAAACCGTTTTTTACATGGAATAGGCAATGAATTCCGGCAAGAACATTGCTGTCATCGATATTGGAAAAACCAACGCAAAAGTCGTCTTGGTCGATGCCAATACGATGGATGAAATTACCGTCGAGAAAACGCGCAACCAGGTTCTCAATTCAAAGCCATATCCCCACTTTAACGTGGATGAGATTTGGGAATTCATTCTTGGCTCATTAGGTAAGCTGCACGCCGCTTACGGCATCTCCACAATTAGCATAACAACACACGGCGCTTGTGCCGCGTTGCTGAATAAAAGCGGAAACCTTGCAGCGCCGATCCTTGATTATGAGTATCAGGGCGTCGATCAAACTGCGGCAGAGTATGAAAGAACCAGACCAAAATTTGCAGAAACCGGCTCACCCCGTCTTGCTGGCGGACTCAACTTGGGTGCGCAGATATTTTGGCTGTTCGAAACCGTGGAAGGGCTCAAAGACAGTACTGATGCCATCCTGATGTATCCACAATATTGGGCACAGCGCTTAACAGGTATCATTGCCAATGAAGTCACATCGCTAGGTTGCCATACAGATTTGTGGAACCCCTACACCAATGATTTCTCCTCTATGGTCGATAAGTTGGATTGGCGCGACAGGTTCGCGCCCCTACGCCCGGCTAACCAAATCCTTGGAACCCTATCCACGTCGGTTGCTGACCAAATTGGTTTGCCAGCTGACACTCCAGTTCTCTGTGGCATTCACGATTCCAACGCTTCGCT
>JBCDFK010000369.1:0-3341 GCA_039178065.1 Pseudomonadota bacterium
CACGCCAAGGTTTATGCAGACAGCGAAACATTTGCGAACGACATTCCGACTTGGTCGCGTTTTGAGTTCTCAGATGGAATAAACATTCTGACATTGAACGGCATGCGCCGCTTCCAGAAATGGCAAGGTTTCAGACCTTATGTTGGTGCAGGTGTAGGCTTATCGATTCCACATGTGGAGGTCTTTCGTCCGTCGGGCCAAACATTTGAGTATCAAGTCGGCGGCGCGGCATTCCAAGCACAGGCAGGTGTTGAGTACGATATTACCGAACGCATTGCTGTGTTTGGAGAATACAAAGCCAACTATACCTTCAACAACGTAACCATCGACAATGGCGACAAGCTCAAAACCGATATTTTGACCAATGCATTTATTGCTGGCGTTTCGTTCCGCTTCTAAATCTGCATGAGCGTTAGCAATAACGCTCGACGCCCACCATTTGCTTATCTGTATATCGGTCGCCATGCGCAAATCCTGGTGGCAATAGCCCATCTATCTCAGCAAGTTGCGCGTCAGTTAGTTGCACCGATCCTGCCGCTGCATCTTGAATTAAATGGGCCGCAGTGCGCGTACCAGGAATGGGAATTATGTGGTCACCCTGCGCAATCACCCACGCCAGTGCCATGGTTGCAGCCCGCATGGACTGACTTTCAGCATAGTCTCTAAATGCCGCAATCGCCTCAACATTGGCGGAAAAATTTGGCTCTACGAATCTTGGATTGCCTTTTCGAATGTCTCCATCACCAAATGTAGCAGGATCAGGCGCTTGATCTGCAAACATGCCCCGCGCGACCGGCGAAAACGCAACAAAAGCAGCGCCGACTTCTTCGCAGGCTCGGATTAGACCGAGCTCGGGCATCCGCGTCCACAGCGAAAATTCACTTTGAACGGCGCGAACAGGGTGAATGGCTGCCGCACGGCGCAGCGAAGCTGGCGATATTTCAGAATAGCCAATACCGCCGATTTTTCCCTCTTTCACAAACTGCGCCAGCGTCTCGGTTACTTCCTCGATCGGTCGGTCTTGTTCGCGTCGATGTACATAAAACAGATCAACAAAATCAACACCAAGGCGCTGCAGCGAACCTTCCAGAGACTCTCTCAAATGTTCTGGCGAATTATCAAACCTGCGCTTAGGTTTCGTAACAATTCCACCCTTTGTCGCTATGGTGAAGTGATGTTTGTTTTGCTGGAGGAACGAACCGATGATGGTTTCTGACAAGCCCATACCGTAGATGCGGGCTGTGTCGAGATGGGTAACGCCCAAATCTAACGCTTTGGATAGAGTTCGATGGGCTTCAGCTTCGTCTGTAGGGCCATAAAACCCGGCAAAACTCATACATCCCAAGCCAATCGCACCGACTTTCGGTCCGCCCTTACCCAATTCGCGCTGCTGCATCGTCTCTCCTAGACAGCAGCTTGAGCGATCAGATCTTCTAGCGCTGTTCGGCCTGTACCAGTATTTTTTGCGGGTTTGGGATCCGGCGCATTATCTGGTTTATCGCCACCATAAGCCCAATTCAGCAATTCAATTGTATGCACGAGCGGAATGTCTGTGCCAGTAGAAATTTGCGTAATACAACCAATATTGCCAGTTGAAATAACATCGGCGTTGGTTGCCTCGATGTTTTTTATCTTACGCGCTTTGAGCTTGGCTGAGATATCGGGTTGCATAATGTTGTAAGTGCCCGCAGAACCGCAGCACAAATGCCCTTCTGCGGGAGACCGCACTTCAAAGCCCGCTGCTGTCAGAAGATTTTTGGGGGCTTCGGTTATCTTTTGCCCATGCTGCATTGAACATGCTGAATGATAAGCGACCGTCAAATTTGGCTTGATTGTTGGTTCGGGCAGCTCAATTGATGAGAGATATTCGGTGATATCCATCGCCAGCGCGGACACACGCTCGGCTTTTTCGGCATATTCAGGATCAAGACGCAGCATGTGCCCGTAATCCTTGATTGTCGTGCCGCAGCCTGAAGCTGTTATGATTACCGCATCCAAGCCGCCATTTTCCACCTCGGCCATCCACGCATCGACATTGCGGCGCGCATCGTCGAGCGCTTGTTCCTCGCGGCCCATATGATGCACGAGCGCTCCACAACAGCCCTCGCCTTTTGGCACAACCACCTCAACGCCTATTCGGTTGAGCAGTTTGATGGTCGCTTCGTTGATGCCGGGCTTCAATACCGGTTGGGCGCAACCTGTGAGAATTGAAACTCGGCCGCGCTTGGTTTGGACTGCTTCATGCGTACCCGCATCAGAAAATTTCGATGGTGCGCCAATTTTGGACGGCGCGAGTTCAAGCATTGCACCAAAACTTTTAAGCGGCGGAATCGCTTTCAAAACCGGCGCAAAGGGGCGCCCCAAACGCGCTGCATAGAGCGACAACTTGAAACGCTTCGGATACGGTAATGCGGCCGCCAATATATTACGGGTGAGCTTGTTGAAGAATGGTCGTTTGTAGGTTTTTTCGATATGCGCACGCGCATTATCGACCAGATGCATATAGTTTACGCCAGATGGGCAGGTCGTCATACATGCCAGGCAAGAAAGACAACGATCGATGTGCGTGACAGTTTTTTTGTCCGCGGCGCGACCATTTTCCAACATATCCTTGATAAGATAAATGCGACCGCGCGGACTATCTAATTCGTTGCCGAGGGTAACATAGGTCGGGAAAGTCGCAGTACAGAAACCACAATGTACGCAGGAGCGCAGGATTTTCTCTGACAGCGCAACGCCGGGGTCTTCTAATTGTTCTGGCGTGAAGTTGGTTTGCATAGATATTTTCCGATTTAGTCAGATCAAGCAGCTTTGCTGCTGGCAGCGAACACCATACGACCCTTGTTGAAAAGGCCATCAGGATCCATCGCATTCTTGATACGGGCAGATAGTGCAGCGATCGGCGGTGCCTCTGGATGAAAAACAGGCGTGATAGCCCGCACAGCTTCCGATGCCCGGATTAAAGTAGCGTGCCCCCCGCCATGTGCCAGCACCGCGCTACGGACAAGCGCCGCATTCGCGTGATATTCATCGGCCAGCTGCATCCAAATCAGCCCACCTTGCCAGTCATAATATGCTTCGCCATCGATCTTTGACAAAATGTCTTTGGCGACTTTGTATCCCTGCATCGGCGCTGTTGAGATACGCCAAACCGGTTTTTGCGAGCCATCGGCAAAGGGTATTACGTCGCGAATTGATGTCCAAAGAGGCTTGGAAGCCTTAGCGTCGAGCACTTCAAACTGCAGATCGTCACCTAGTGCCGCGATAAGGCGATCGCGGCGAACAGCAATCGTTTCCTTTAGACCTTCAAGACGCAGAAACGTCATGCCGCCCTTTGCCGG
>JBCDFK010000370.1:0-3339 GCA_039178065.1 Pseudomonadota bacterium
GTTCAAATGTTGTTCGTGTCTCCAACGAAGCCGACAACATGAACCAAACCGAGATGGTTTTGTCAAAATTCCTCGAGCTCAAGAGAGAGGCTGATTATCGTAAGTTTGATACCGCTTCACTGACCTTGTCTAAGGAATTGAGACATTCTCTGCCTTGCAAGTTTCCGCCTATTGAGATCACCAATCTCTATGACGGCTGGCATGAGAAATTGGGATTAGACCTTGCTTGGCTAATTATAGGATTTGCAGGTGCATTCAATCCTTTGCACACAGACGTTTGGTCTACTTCTACGTGGAACCTTTTGCTTTCTGGCAGGAAAGAGTGGGTAATCGTTGGCCCGACCGGATCGCCGGAGATACAATGGGTCCAGTTGCCCGGAGAAGTAATGCACATACCTTCTGATTGGGCACACAGTGTCGCTTACAATGAGGATTCCGTATCCATAACAGAGAATTACGTGCAACCGGAATTGGCCCACAGAACTATAGATCACCAATGCAAGGATGGGCTCGATGGCCTGTCGCATTTCACTCAGAAACTATTGTTCGCGCATGACCGAGTTCGAGCAGAGTTGTGAGGTTTTTGATGGCTTGGCGTTCGAAGACGAACTTCGGGTCGCCGGTCAGATGTTCTCGTGCCTAGAATCGGATTGTTCCAGTGCAATGCAAGTAGACGTTTTTTTGGATGGTTATCACTTAAACTTAAGTTATTATAGTGATGAAAAAGGCGTTCGAGCGGCGGCCTTAGAAGATCTGCTGCTTTGTGGCGCGACGATCAGACTGCGTCAAGTCCAACAGAATTTTTCCGCGTGGCGCGCCTTCTGTTCTGAAGTTTCATCTGTATTGGGGCAAGATGTTTGGCTGAACGCGTACTTTTCACAAGTAGGCTCTTCTGGACTGGGTCGTCATCAAGATCCACACCACGTGTTCGCACTTCAATGCTTCGGTCAAAAACGATGGTCGCTGTCATCTAGCGAACTCTCTGAACCGCACCACACCATTCTGGCTGACAGCAGTTGCCTTCTATACGTGCCTAAGGGCCTATGGCACCAAGTCAGCAACTGTTCGCTACTTTCTGTTCACCTTGCCATTGGTTGTAAGAGTGATTTGTCAGCAGAACAACGGTCCTATGTCTTTGGCCGAATGGAAGAAGCAAAACGGGCAATGCAAAGTGAGAGCTTCGCCGATGAGATGCTCGAGAAGACTCCCAAAATTTCAAGTTCCCTGAAGCTGAGTTCCAATTATGGCAAGGCCACCTTTCTTGAGCGCATCCGAGACGGTAGCGCCTCCAAATTAGACAAACGGCTGTTTGTAACAGATAGAGCCTATGAGGCGGCAACCCATGTTCTAAACCTATTGCAATCCGAGCGCTTACCAAAATCAGTCATAAATGATGGTGTACCGCGCACACTGCATCTACAAGTCTTATTGGGCTTAGAGAATGCTGGCTTGCTTAAGCTGACCCCCACTGAAGGTGGTTGGCAAGCGCCCGAATGAACTTGGAGAAAACCTATGAAATTTCGTCGTGGAGTATTCTCAGACTACCCCGTAATTGCTGAGTATGATGAATTCATCGGTGATAGGCGCTTGGACCTTCAAAAAGGAGAGATTTGGGTGTGCGACAGCGCGAACGAAATCTCGGTGGGCTATCTGCGAGTATCCAGTGACCATTTCTTTGCATGGCCTTTCGTGAGTTATTTGTGTGTCCAAGAGAAACACCGGCGACAAGGTGTGGCATCTGGGTTGCTACAGAGCTTGCGTGAAGAAATGACCTTTTCTCGCCTTTATGTGTCAACCGAGGAAAACAACCATGCGATGCGTTCACTCCTCAAAAAGCTAGATGCTGATCCAATAGGCCATATTGATCAATTGAATTTCGACGATGAGCGTGAACTCATTTTCCGCCTTCTTTAGTTGGGTTGGGTGGGGTTCGTCCCTAGGGTTCCAAGAGCGGCGGTGTAGCTTCCCTCGGTCGTAAGGCCTGCAGGAGCACTGCCTCCCGAAGGCGAAACCGCAGTGAGTCAGAGATCAGAGACTCCTGTTTCGTTGGTTTTGAGATCAGTTGAGATCGCCACGGGTTGCTTGCAACGTTGCTGTGTTGTTGCGACACAACTCGCAGGTTCTCCTGATCAAAACCTCCAAATTCTGCCAGAGCCTGACTCGTCGATAGCGGCAAAGCTTCGGTCGAGCGGTGAGGCGGCAATACTGTGAACGCAGGTACCAAATTTATGGAGGAGGCGAATTCTTACGCCGGTCTCAATCTCCCAGAGTTCGACTGTACCGTCATTGCTACCAGTAACGGCAAATCTGCTGTTATCCAAAAGAGTAACCGCAGTAGCGGCAGAGCCTTTTGTCTCGACCGCCAAGAGTAGCTGCTGTGAGGAAAGATCATAAAACTCTGCGCGAGCATCGGAACGAGCTAACGCAAGGCAGCCTCTCCGGTTGTCAATGTACGCATCAGTTACCAATTCGCCGGGCGCCTCAAAACGTAAATCAATCGATCCCGTTGGCAGCGCCACAATAGTAACAATTCCTGAATGACTGATGGCGACTATGCTCCGCCGATCAGGTGAAAAAAAGGCAGTCGATATCAAGGGGTCTTCTAGTTCGAACTCCAACGTCGCCTTTCCGCTGACTTCATCAACAACGATTAACTTGCCGTCGACTTCCAGCCTCAAGGTCAATTCTCTCTTGCCTTCTACCAGTCTACAGCGGCTATTTTTTGGTTCAGCGCTAAGGTCCGGAATGCCAAGTGCAGAAGTGGATTCCAGTTTTTCGGTGAATCCACCACGGCTATTTGTGAAGATGAAATCGCCAAGGGGCGAATATTCAATCATTTCGCTTCCCGAACCGAGAGGTGAACCTGTGCGGAATTCTACATGCCGAATAGACCATTTCGAATTACGCCTTAGGGCTCCATCAAAAACAGCACCATCGATTTTTGCGCGAGCCAATTTCGATCCACGTAGGTCGGCGCCTGAAAAATCAAAGCCTGAAAGATCGGATGTGCCGAAATCGATATTTCGTAGAGTTTTACCCCTAAAACTCGTGGCTGGATCGAAACCTGCAGCAAGCGCGAGCTCCCGAAAATCAGAGCTATCGGTCTGAATGAGTCGCGTAATCCTTTCCTTAGCTTCATTCGGTAATTGGAGTTCAACTGTGGAAGCGAGATCAATCCGACTCATCGTTTAAATGCTTTCAGTGGAATGGAGGACGCTCCAGTTTCCTCGATCACCAGCTCCGCCAATCGCTCGACTATGCGTTTTTTTACCTGTTCGCCTCCGTCCGGTTTCTGCCGTGGAAGCGCTCCTATGCGGATGCCGAAGCCGGGCGCGTCGA
>JBCDFK010000371.1:0-3337 GCA_039178065.1 Pseudomonadota bacterium
CGCTGCACTACCGATTTCTGGGAATTCTGGAATTGCAACAAACTGAACTCCAACATATGGCTTCAAATCAGTTGCGCCAGGCGCCGCAGAATCAAACGCTGCCATTTCAGCTGCAGCAAATTTTGCTACGGATTGAAACTCAGGATTTGCATATGTAGAAGCCCGCTGGCCAGTTGGAACTTTGGCCCAACCGAAGTCAGGGTGATCCGCAACAGCCTGCACATATGCTTTTGAAGTAGACCATTCAACAAACTTCAAAGCTTCCTCGGCGTTTGGTGTTCCAGCAGGAACAGCCATTGCCCAAGCCCACAACCAGTTCGCACCTACTGGGTTACCAGCGTTTGGTGATTGTGCATATGCAACGTTCTCATTCTCAAGGAAAGAAGCGGCGATTGTCGCATCAATCCAAAGACCACATTTGTCCTGGTTATACAGAGCAAGGATCTCGTTAAATGAGTTTCCTTCAGATCCTGGCGGGCCGTAATTGCTCAACAGATTCACATACATTGTCATCGCAGCATTCCACTCTGGTGAGTCAAGCTGCGGCTTGAAGTCTGCATCAAACCAACGCGCACCAAAAGAGTTAGCAATAGTTGTGATAAAGGCAGCATTGTCGCCCCAACCTGGCTTACCACGCAAACAAGCACCGTAAACGCCATTGTCTGGATCATGCATCGCAGCAGCAGCTGCAGTAATGTTGTCCCAGCTATCATTGTCAGCGATTGTTACGCCAGCCGCATCTGCCAAATCCTTACGGTACATAACCATTGAAGATTCACCATAGAATGGTGCAGCATATAGCGTTCCGTCATGGCTCAAGCCTTCGCGCATTGCTGGCAAGATGTCATCTACATCGTAATCAGCACCGAATTCCAAAGGCAGAATCCAGCCTGCTTGACCCCAAATTGGAGCTTCCTGCATACCGATGTTAATAATGTCGTATTGCCCACCGCCTGTCGCGGTGTCAGACGTTACCTGCTCGCGCAAAACGCCTTCTTCCAATGAAACCCATTTCAGCTCAACGCCGGTCTCGGCAGTGTAAGCCTCAGCAACTTTCTTCATGTTTTCCATGTGACCGTTGTTCACGATTGCGATCGTCAACGATTTAGAATGGCTTTCTGCCCATGCAGTCGTTGCAAATGCAAAAACCGATGCCAACGCAGAAGCTGCCAATAGTGATTTTTTGATCGTCATCCAAGTTTCCTCCCTTAGGTAATGGACGTGACGACCAACAAATCAGATTTTAAACGCGCGGTCAATACTTTTTTTACGCGCGTAAATTTTTGTGTGGAAATTAGGCTGAAGATCTTAGCAACAATTTACCTTCAAACAGCTTTTCACTTCGCGCACCGGATCCACTTCCGTTGGCAATCATCGCAAAAAGCGTCTCTACGCTGCGTCCAGAGATGGCTTCGTAATCATGCGACACAGTTGTTAAGGACGGGCATGTGAATCCAGAAAATGGATGCCCATCCATACCAGCAACGCGGAGATCGCAATCATCTGTAATACCGACCCGCATACCTTTCTGGTAGCACGCAGCCAGAAAGCCAATTGCCAATCGGTCATTGCTGCAAAGCACTGTTTTAGTTCGCATTTCTCCGCTCTCAATGAAGCGAATACCTTCTTGAAGACCAATTTCTTCGAGCGCCCAACCCTCACCATCCGCCTCAAATATTTGCGGAGAATGCCCTTGAGTCTGCATGGCATCAACATATCCAACGCGGCGTTTACGCGCATTTGGATTCGGTGGTGTTTTCATTTCAAAAAAGCAAGGCGCTTCGCCGGTGCGGCAAAGATAATTGACCATTAAAGATGTAAACTGCGGATTGTTGGAGCCAACAAAAACATCTCCTATGCCTTCAATATTACTATCAAATAGAACAGTCGGCACATCTTGGCATAGTTGCTCGATGACCGAGCGATCAGACGTGCGCCCCAATGGAGCAATGAGAACGCCCGCCGGCTTCATCGACCGCAGCGTATCCAGATTGTCGTTTTCTAGTTCAGGCCTACCGTGCGAGCTAAACAGCGATGGAGAATACCCAGCCTCAATACAAAGGGTTTCCAGATTCCGTGCAATCTCGGCAAAGAATGGGTCCGCAAGATAGGGAACGACAATGCCAATTGTTTTGGTCAGTTGCCGGTTTTGGTTTATTGCGTAGATGTTTGGCTTATAGTCGTAACGCTCCAGCGCTTCTTCAATGCGGCGACGCGTTGTGGGTTTTACGCTTTCAGGGTCATTGAAATATTTGGAAACTGTTGGGCGGGAAATTCCGCTCTTCGCCGCGAACTCTTCCATATTGCGGATCTTGCGCCCACTCATTTCTTTCCTCCCAATAATAACTCTATTAGTAATGAAAGTTGACGCTCGTGCAATAAATAATTTCCGCGCGTGAATTTGAAGGGAAGTTTTATTAAACTTTTGTTGTTGCGCCGTTACAACAACAATTCAATTGAAGCTAAGGATACTTGATAATAAGATATTGATTTTATTAAATTTATTGACTAAGCCGCGGCGCGCCCTTCTGCAACCAGCGCTTCTACATCAAGCGGACCATTGATCAATATTGGTTTTCCATCTTCTCCAAACTTCCATTCCGATCGCGGTCGATCTCGATACAGTTCCAAACCATTTCCGTCTGGATCGTCCAAATAAACCGCCTCGCTCACACTGTGGTCTGCAGCACCCGTCAATTTACATCCGGCAGTTCGAACACGATCGATCACTTGGCCTAAAGAGGCACGATCTGGGAAAACAAAAGCAACATGGAACAACCCGGTATGGCCCTTGGGTGCCGGTCCGCCATCCTTGCTCTCCCAGGTGTTTAATCCAAGATGATGATGATAATCATCGAATGACAAAAAGGCGGCCTGATCTCCGTAGAGCAGCATGAGGCGCATGCCAATCACATCGCGATAAAACGCAATAGCGCGATCAAGGTCTGCAACCTTCAAATGCCCATGCCCCACATGTGCGCCGGGCACACCTTTGTCTGTTTCAACCATTTAACATTGCTCCATTCTCGCAATCTATTACTCACAACAGTAAGTGAAGTGGTACAAATGTTTTTATCACGTTCGCTTGGCTTTGAAATGGAAAAACTTCTTCGGTTTCTGCCAGCGAATAGAGCTCACCACAGTATACGCAGCCGGTTCATCAAGATTGGCTCGCGCGCTGTTCGCGATGCCCACAAGATCACCTCTAACTGGCCTCGATTACGGCCCCGCGCACTGTGGTCGGTCAGCGCCTAACAGCCACTAGCAACCTCAAGTCTTTATATCTATGTATTCCATAGAATTTAAACTACCGTTAGGTAAAGTAACGACGAGATTA
>JBCDFK010000372.1:0-3335 GCA_039178065.1 Pseudomonadota bacterium
TGCTCGGCCCAGCCTTTGATTTAGATGGCGAGGGTTGGCGCAAACTCACGGTAAGATGGGCACTATTTTTCTTTTCGATGGCCGTTCTAAACGAGTTGGTTTGGCGCAACTTCTCAACCGACTTCTGGGTCGCGTTTAAGGTATGGGGAAATCTGCCGCTCAGCATCATTTTTATGCTGTTTCAACTGCCATTGATCAAACGCCACACATTGGAAGAAGCTTCAGATTAGATCAGTTTAGCCGGATAATTTTTGAGCGCCGTTTTGCGCGCTCCATTCTTGCCCCGGCAACAAAACAACAAAATCTTCGTCTGCCAATCCTTGATCGATGCGCGCTTGCGCCAGTCTTTCGATCGGCTCTTCGATTGGTTCATTGGTAAGCTGAAAAGTGCCCCAATGATGCGCAATGGATGTCTCGGCATTGCACTCAATATGACCCTGCACCGCCTCCTCCGGGTTTTGATGCATATGCTGCATAAACCAACGCGGATTGTACGCGCCTATCGGAATAATAGCGAGTTTGAAGCGACCGTGCTTTTCAGCGGCGGCACGATAATTGATGCCATCATGAAATCCCGTATCACCAATTATGTAGGTTTTGCCCGCTGGGGCATCGATCACAAATGCAGACCATAGCGCCATTCGTCTATCAGTTGCAGCACGCGCAGACCAGTGATGCATGGGTTCAAAATGGACGTCCACATTATTGCCAACTGTTATGATCTCGTCCCAATTACCAGTTTTCACGCGCGCATGTTTAATCGCTTTCAAAATAATCGTATCATTGCCAAGCGGCGTTACGATCAATGGATTATCCCGCTCCACCAATTGTTTCAGCGACCCCATGTCAAAATGATCATAGTGATTGTGGCTGAGTAGAATGACATCAATTTTTGGTAGATCGTTGATTGCGACGCCAGGCGGCTGCTTCCGCTTTGGACCGGCAAATTGGAAAGGACTTGCACGATCAGAGAACACAGGATCCGTCAGAAAATTCGCACCACCTGTTTGAATGAGAAATGTCGCATGGCCAATCATGGTCGCCGATACATCATCCTCAACCTTTGCGGCAGGTTTGGCGTTGGCAAAGGGGCTCGGATATTCGTTCGGCCATTTGGCTTTCGGTTCAAACAATTGCCATTTTAGCAGCCCGCCAAAATTGCCAGGCGCCACGCCGTTTGGATTGAAAAATATAGTCCCATCAAAGTTCTTTGCGACAGGTCCTTTGTAATATGGGTTCATACTGCTCGCCACCTTTGCCCACGCGCCCCCACCCACAACAGTGGCGGCGGCTCCCAATCCAATCCATTTCAGAAATTTCCGTCTGTTCATCGAACCCATCTATTCAAAATGTGCACTTGGAATAAATCGCTAAATAGCGCAACTATGCCCTACGGCCACCAATAAACGAAAATGTTAAAGAAGAATTTGATGACAAGACCGGATACTCAATTCCTGATAGATCTCTGGTGGACTGGCGTAAATGCCGTACGAGGTTTTACCGCTGTCCAAAATGAACTTGTTCAAAATTCAGGCCCTACACCCGATCTCATTATTGCCGTTGGCAAAGCCGCCGGCGATATGGCGCTGGGCGCAAGAGCGCATTACCAAGTCTCGATACCAACCATCGTCGCCACAAAATATGATCACGTTAGCGATGAACTCGCTGCGCTCTCAGACTGCCGCATTTTTGAATCAGCACACCCCATTCCAGACCAAAACTCACTCGCTTCAGGCGAGGCACTGTTGCAGGCTGTCAGCAATCAAGGGCCAGACGATAAACTACTCTTGCTGGTTTCCGGTGGAGCATCCTCATTAGTTGAAGTGCTGCAACCAGGCACGGAATTGGCTGACTTAGCTGCGCTCAATCAGGGCTTTATGGCACAGGGTTTGGACATCCATGAGATCAACGCCGAACGCAAGAAAATCTCGCTGGTAAAGGCAGGGCAACTGCTAGAAGCCTTCACCGGAAAGTCCGCGCGTGTGATTGCTATCTCCGATGTCGAAGGTGACAGTATCGATGTCATAGGATCAGGTATAGGCGCTTATCACGGCGATGATTCTGACGTTTCGATTACAGTATCAGGTTCCAATGAAGTTGGTCGCAAAGCAATTGCAGATGCTGCAGCTTCCAAAAATGTCACGCTCAATGCCAATCAAGAAAATCTCTACGGCGATGCAGAAAAAGTAGCCAATGACGTCTTTCGGATTATCGATGATGGTCCAGCCGGGCTCTATATATTTGGTGGCGAGCCGACCTGCCTGCTGCCAGACAATCCGGGCCGCGGTGGCCGCAACCAACATCTTGGTCTACTGCTTGCAGAAAAGATACGTATGCGAAACGATCTATGCATACTGGTGGCTGGTACCGATGGAAGTGACGGCCCTACCCAAGATGCCGGTGCACTTGTCGATGGCCAAACAGTCACCGACAACATCACCGACTACTTGGCTGGCGCCGACGCCGGAAGTTATTTGGCAGAGCGTGATGCGCTTTTCACCACAGGCCCTACAGGTACAAATGTAATGGACATTATGTTGGTTTGGAAAACCGCCTAACAATGCCAGCATCGCATCGGCGGTCAACAACGGCTCCGCGCATCGCAGCAATGCAATAAAACGCGATTGAATCTAAATCTTGTTGACCGGAACCTTCAACATTTGATTGCCGTGCTCATCCGTCGGCACCGCTCCAGCACGCATGTTCACCTGTAGTGATGGAACAATAAGCTTAGGCATAGCCAGCTGGGAATCGCGTTCTGTACGGAATTTTATAAATTCTTCTCGCGTCTTGCCGCTACCAACATGAATATTGTGCGATCTTTCCTCACCCACGGTGGTTTCCCATTGAATATCACGCCCATTTGGGCCGTAATCATGGCACATAAAAAGGCGCATCTCGCTGGGCAGCGCAAGAATTTTATGAATTGAATCGTATAGCTGGCCAGCGTCGCCACCAGGAAAATCAGCGCGAGCCGATCCACCGTCCGGCATAAACAGCGTATCACCCACAAATGCCGCATCGCCAATGACATGAACCATGCAGGCTGGCGTGTGGCCAGGCGTGTAAAGTGCAAATGCTTGCAAATTTCCTATTTGATAGGTGTCGCCATCTTCAAACAGTGCGTCGAATTGCGATCCATCGCGTTGAAACTCAGTTCCTTCATTGAAGATTTTGCCGAACGTATCCTGTACGACCATAATCTTACTTCCGATACCAATTTTGCCGCCTAATTTGTTTTGAATGTAAGGCGCCGCTGATAGGTGATCAGCGTGAACATGGGTTTCAATGATCCACTGCAAATCAAGATCGCGACCCATGATGTATGATATCAA
>JBCDFK010000373.1:0-3330 GCA_039178065.1 Pseudomonadota bacterium
CTTGGGTCCGGTCATACCATTAAACTGATCAACAATTTCTTTGGTATGACCGTTGCCAATGCAATGGCCGAAGCATTCGCCATGGCCGATGTGGCCGGTGTTGATCGTCAAGAAATGTACGACGTTATGGCCGCTGGCCCGCTGCATTCCGGCATGATGGATTTTGTAAAAGGCTATGGTGTTGACGGTGATCCAAACCAATTGGCATTTGCGATCAAGAACGCGGCGAAAGACGTCGGCTATTATGCCAAAATGGCGGAAGATGCAGGCGTGAACAGCATCATGTCCAAATGTGCTCTTTCAGCATTGACCGAAGCCAGAGATAGCGGACTCGCAGACGACATGGTCAGCCAGATGGTGGACTTTTACGTGACAAAGTTCAGCAAGTAGGATGGTCGTCGCCGCTCAGGCAGTAGAAGACAGGCCTCAGCTGGGCATCATCATGATGCTCGGCGCGTGGTTTTTGTTTTCTATCGTCGATGTGTCGGCGAAATGGTTGGTGCTGGCAGGGATACCTTCCATGCAGCTCGCCTTTATGCGGTATGCTGGGCATTTCGCGATTTCACTCAGCCAATTCATTTCCAAAGGCGCAGAAATCCGCGACCTGCAAACGCCATATCTTTGGCAAGTCATCAGCCGGGCAATGCTCCTGATCTCGGCGACGGTAGGTAACTTCATCGCACTGAAGTTCTTACCGCTCACTGTGATTTCAGCCATCATGTTCTCCAGCCCTATCATCGTGTGCTTTCTGTCGATGACTGTTTTGAAAGAGCAAATCGGACCATGGCGATGGGGCGCTATCCTGCTTGGGTTTGCGGGTGTCTTGGTGGTGATCAGACCCTTTGGCGAAACATTTCACCCGGCAATGATCCTGCCCTTGTACAACGCGACGGCGCTCGCCCTTTACTCTTTGATGACGCGCCGTCTGGCTGGCCTTGTCGCCGTGGAGACGCAGCAATTCTACCTAGGTGCTTTGGGCACTATTTTGCTGCTACCGGCGGCCATTTGGGTCTGGACCGATCCGGCAACAACGGTAGATATGATCCTGCTGTTTGGTTTGGGTTTTTTCGGCTGGGCCGGACACCAATTGTTGACCAACGCGCATCGCTTTGCGCCGGCCAATACACTCATGCCCTACACATACTCTTTCATGATTTACATCGCGGCATTCAGTTGGCTGATTTTCGGGCACCTGCCGGATTTCTGGGTCATTGTCGGCGCGATTATCATTGTCCTGTCGGGCCTCATCATTTGGAAAAGGGAACAGAACACATGACTCGTGTTGCAATGATTGGAGAAGCAATGATTGAGCTCTCCATGCGCGATGGCCTCGCAAACATCGGCGTTGCGGGTGACACGCTCAATACTGCGATCTATCTCAAGAGATGCGCTCCAGATGTTTCGGTCGATTATATCAGTTGCATAGGAGATGACCCTTTTTCTGATCAGATCGAGAGCTTCATCAGCGCACAGGATATCGGCACTTCGAAACTGGACCGCATCGCAGGAAAATCACCGGGGCTCTATGCAATCACAACGACAGATGACGGTGAAAGGTCTTTCACCTATTGGCGTAGTGCTTCAGCGGCGCGCGACATGTTTCAAAGCGCTCAAGGCACCAATTTCATCAGTTTGTTGGATTATGATCTGATCTATATCTCTGGAATTTCTGTGGCGATCCTTCCCAATTCTGTACGGCACGATTTGCTGGAATTTCTGGCGAAAAATCCGGTGAAACTGGCATACGACAGCAATTACAGACCACGCCTTTGGGAAGACATTGCGACGGCTCGTCAGGTTACAAGCGCTTTTTGGGCTCGTGCCGATATTTGCTTGCCATCCATAGACGACGAGATGGCGCTCTTTGATGAAACGGCCAAAGAAGTCGAACAACGGTTTTTAGGCATGAGCTGTTCAGGAGCACTGAAACGAGGGGCGGAAGGGCCGCTCTCTCTTGGCGATGACATCCAGCAAAAATACCTGCCTGCCAGCAAAGTTGTCGACACCACCGCCGCAGGGGACAGTTTCAACGGTGGGTACCTTGCTGCTTATCTGTCAGGTCAATCGCAGGCTGATGCGCTGCTGGCCGGGCACAATTGCGCTGCTCGTGTCGTGCAGCATCGCGGGGCCATTATACCTTTGGATGCAGCATGACAAATGTTGCTTTGATAGGGCTTGGCATGGTGGCTGATACGCATCTTGCAGCGATCCGCGATGCAACCTCGGCAAACCTGATTGGTGTCCTCGGGCGCGATAAAATCAAAGCACAGGCCTTCGCGAAAAAAGCAACGGCAAGTATCGGCCAGCCGGTCCGCCTGTACCAAACCATAGATGAGCTTGCACATGATGACACGCTGGACTTTGCAATCATCGCCACACCGCCTGATGCCCGCCAACAGTTTGTTGCAAAACTCGTTCAGGCAAAAAAACCTATTCTGGTAGAGAAACCCATTGAGCGAACACTTGAAGCAGCACAAATGATAGTGGAGCTGTGCGAAAACAATGCTCTGCCATTGGGAGTAGTGCTCCAGCACCGGGCCAGATCGGCGTCGGTCGAATTGAAAAATCTGATAGACGCAGGGGAGCTTGGAGAAATTGCAGCCGTTGAGCTTCGCGTTCCGTGGTGGCGAGAACAAAGCTACTATGATGCCCCCGGGCGCGGTACATTCGCGCGCGATGGCGGAGGTGTGCTGATCAATCAGGCCATTCATACAATTGATCTGGCACACTGGCTTTTGGGACCCATCGAGGCTGTTCAGGCGATGCTGACCACCACTCCGTTACACGAATTGGAAGCAGAAGATTGGGCGGGGGCTGTTTTTCGGTTACGTTCCGGTGCTGTGGGGACGCTTGTTGCAACAACAAGCGCCTATCCCGGAGACACTGAGAGTATTTTGATTTCCGGAACTTTGGGTTCCGCGCGCCTGCATTCAGGCGTGGTTAAAATTGACTTTTTGGATGGAACATCCAAAAATCTTGGTGCGCAGGCGAGCACGGGCGGCGGTGCGGACCCGATGGCCTTTACGCATGATTGGCACCAGAGCATTATTGAAGACTTCACGCGTTGTCTTGGAACAAATGACACCCCTATTGCTTCAGGGCGCAGTGCTTTGATGGCGCAAGCGACAATCGAAGCGATGTCGATCGCCAGCAGATCCGGGCAAACAACCGAGGTAGTTGAGGTATGACTGTTCGATTTGTCGCTCTGGGCCTCGACCACATACATATATACGGCATGGCTGAAAATATGCTCAACGTCGGCGCTGAGTTTTTAGGATATTGGACGAAAGGAGCGCCAGAAACACTCCCAGGGTTTGTGAAGCGCTTTCC
>JBCDFK010000374.1:0-3322 GCA_039178065.1 Pseudomonadota bacterium
ATCAAAAATAGAGGAATTAGAATTAAGTTATTGAAAAATAACAATTATTTTTCTGGAAAAAGATTCAGTGTGACAAATCAATGACATAGCCATCATGAAACTTTTTCAGCGTTGTTCATCACCGCTTAGTCTCATTTTTATTGCCCAATAGGACGCGCGCATCAAAAAACCCGACCAATTGGCCGGGTTTCGATAAGTCTGAATTTTTCTGCGCGTTTAGGCCGAGATAGCTTTAACGCGAGATGCAAGACGGGAGACTTTCCGTGATGCAGTGTTCTTGTGATAAACACCCTTGCTTGCGGCGCGCATCAATTCAGGTTGCGCCGCCTTAAGCGCACTCGCAGCTGCTTCTTTGTCGCCAGATTCGATTGCTTCCTCGACTCTGCGCAAGAAAGTACGAACTCGTGAACGGCGTGCAGTGTTAACTTCGGTGCGGCGGGCAATCTTGCGGGTCGCTTTTTTAGCTGAGGTCGTATTAGCCATTTGTGTCTCTCTTTAACGCCCTTCTTGGGCACTTCTATTGCCGAACCATCAGGTGTATTCGACAAGCAAAAACATTATGGCGACCAATTGGCCGCCAAGTTGGGGGTGCTATACTGGGAAACCATGCCAACGTCAACGCCCAAGCGGAGCTAAAAGCAGTGATTTTCAACCCTCGTTGGTCATTGCTGCGTCAACGGTTCTTAAACGATGGGGAGCGCTTCTCAATAAACGCCGTCATGCCTTCTTTCTGATCTTCCAATCCGAACATCGATTGAAACACCCGACGCTCAAAACGCAGGCCTTCATCCATGCTTGTTTCGAAAGCTCGATTGACCGATTCTTTAGCCATCATTACCGAGGGCAATGAGAATTCTGCGATCTTTTGTGCGGTCGCTATCGCTTCTTCCAATAACTCACCTTCAGGCAAGATACGGGAAACAAGGCCGCAGCTCTCCGCTTCCTGCGCATCCATCATGCGGCCGGTGAGAACCATTTCCATAGCTTTAGCTTTGCCAATCGATCGCGCGAGGCGCTGCGTACCGCCCATTCCGGGTAATATTCCTAAGGTGATCTCTGGCTGCCCAAATTTTGCATTTTCTGTGGCTAATATAAAATCGCACATCAAGGCTAGCTCGCATCCGCCGCCAAGCGCATATCCGGAGACCGCGGCAATGAGTGGCTTGCGAAATGAAGTAACGTTTTCCCAACCGGCCATCGCATCGCCGATATAAGCGTCAGCAAAGCCCATATCCCGCATTTCTTTGATGTCGGCACCAGCAGCAAATGCTTTTTCCGACCCGGTGATGACTACAGCGCCAATTTTGCCGTCCATATCCATTTCGCCGAGCGCTTTGGAAAGCTCATTTAACAGCGCGGCATTTAGCGCATTTAGCGCCTTGGGACGACTCAAAGTGATTAAGCCTGCTTGGCCGCGCTTTTCCACTGTGATGTTTTGATAGGCCATTTCGGTCTCCGCTAATTTGCAGATAAAAATTATCTCTGGCACGCCCAACAGTAAAATGTCGAGCGACCGCTTTGTGTTATGCGTTTGATTGTGCCTCTGCAATTGGCATGATTGCAGGCCTGGCCTTCGCGATCATAAACCGCGAAATTGTGTTGAAAGTAACCCATTGAGCCGTCAGTTTGCACGTGATCGCGCAGAGATGAGCCGCCCGCTTCGATTGCATCCGCGATGACGTCACGAATGTGTTGAGCGAGCATATTACACTTGGGCGTTGGCGCTCCATTGCTTTTGACAAGAGTGCCGGCTTTTCGCTTAGGAGAGAGATGACTGCGCCATAATGCTTCGCAAACATATATGTTTCCAAGACCGGCAATCAGGGATTGATCAAGCAATGCCGATTTCAATGGCGCGGCTTTGCCTTCCATCATCTGAGCAAGGGCAGGGCCGTCCAGCGCGTTGCCGGTTGGTTCCAGCCCTAGCGAACTGAGATGAGGATTATCAAAAATGTTGGCTGTCGTTCCCATAAACATGAAGCCGAAACGTCTTGGGTCATTATATATGACCTGAGATTTCTCTCCACTGTCATCGATAAGATGAAACACCACATGATCATGCGCAGCAATCTTTGAACGAACATGTTTGAAATCACCAACCACACTATCCAATACTCGGAACGAGCCTGACATCCCCAAGTGGCAAACCAGAGCGAGCCCCCCCTCAAAGTAGATCAGCAAGTATTTGGCACGGCGCGACAAAGCTTCAATTTTCTTGCCGCTCAATAGGCTTTCCATATTGGGTGGGAAAGGAAACCGTAGATCTGCACGCCTAAGCTCCAACCGCTCAAGCCGTGCACCTTCCATAGTCGGCGCTAGTCCGCGTTTAACGGTTTCTACCTCAGGCAGTTCAGGCATTGGACTTAACATCACCCAAGAACGAAGTGCCATGCGACCCAGCGCTCAATCCTAGATGCGCAGCAATTGTTTCGCCGATATCTGCAAATGTAGAGCGAACACCAATTGAACCCGCTGAAGCTGCCCGATCTTTAAGTATCCCAATAATTGGCACACGCTCGCGCGTATGATCAGTGCCGCGCCAAGTCGGATCACAGCCATGATCGGCGGTAATGATCATGAGATCACCATCTGTGAGCTG
The DNA here is from genome assembly GCA_039178065.1 of Pseudomonadota bacterium. Taxonomy (GTDB): domain Bacteria; phylum Pseudomonadota; class Alphaproteobacteria; order Rhizobiales; family Rhizobiaceae; genus Ahrensia. Next base: position 2,600 of record JBCDFK010000374.1, read on the forward strand.
ATTTAAAAGTTCTGGCAGACGGCGATCAAAGTGTTCAAGAGCTGCCGCATAACCCGGCACATCCCTTCGGTGTCCGAATAATTGGTCGAAGTCGACGAAGTTGGAAAATACAAGATCGCCATCCATCGCATCTGCCATCGCACCCAATGTCGCGTCGGCAATTGCTTCATTGCCATTTGCCTTACGCACTTCGCTAATGCCTTGATGGGCAAATATATCGCCAATCTTCCCAACAGCTATAACTTGGTGGTTTGCAAGTCTGATACGATCCAGAAGTGTTGGTTCGGGCGGCAAAACTGAATAATCTTTGCGATTGCCAGTTCGAACAAAATTGTCCGGCGCATCGCCGAGAAATGGCCTTGCGATAACGCGGCCAATATTTAGCCCATACAATAGTTCGCGGGCTGCTTCACACACTTCATACAGCCGCTCCAATCCAAATGACTGCTCGTGCGCCGCAATCTGCAGCACAGAATCGTTTGATGTGTAAAAAATTGGCAAACCGCTCGCGATGTGCTCCATTCCGAACTCGGCAATTACTTCCGTGCCAGAGGCGTGCTTGTTTGCAAGAGATCCATTAATGCCGGCAGCATCGAAAATCGCTTTCTCCATTTCAGCGCCAAATAAAGGAGCGGCCTTGGGAAGATAGCCCCAATCGAATTTCACTGGTACGCCCGCAATCTCCCAATGCCCCGATGGCGTGTCTTTTCCATTGGAGACTTC
>JBCDFK010000375.1:0-3316 GCA_039178065.1 Pseudomonadota bacterium
CCTGGTTGCCATCGCACAAATCTACCGAACACCAGATCGGTGCTTTTTCAATAACCGCTGAAGGCCAGGTGCGATCGCTCATATCCATTGGCTGATAAGGCCGATATTTGGAGGCCGCCGCCGCCATGGATTTCATGCCATTTGTCATTCTTGTCGTGCTCATTATGTCCTCGTGCGCAGACCATTCGCGCAATATTGCAGAGGGCTTAGCGCCTTGCAGAATTTAATTCAATATTGGTGAGAAGGGGCTGGCTAAAATGGCCATGATACGACCACCCGGCGCCCCTTATTTACGGGCCGAGCGATCGCTTCTAAGTAGTAGGAGCGCCTGTTTGCGACGATTGAAAGCGAGCGCGGCCGCACCGGCGGACAGCGATAAAAGTGCTAACAATGTGTATGTCATCAAGCTCATAGTCTTAGCCTAGCAAAAATTCGCTCTCAAGCAAGCCGAATTTTCAATTCCACAAAACAGGGTAAAGCGAGATAATCAAAAGCACTGCCAGCGTGATATTGAATGCGCGCAATCGAAAATGACTGGTCAGGAACTTACGAACCTGCTCGCCGAGCACAGTGTAGATGCTCACTGAAGGAAAATTCACCAGTCCGAAAATGATGGCAACCGCAAACGCACCATATAAGTCGCTGGAAGGCGAATAGACAGTAACAGCGGTAAGCGCCATCGCCCATGCCTTTGGATTCACCCATTGAAACGCCGCCGCCTGCAAAAATGTAAAGGGTTCGCCCACCGATTCGCCTTGTTTCAGCGGTGCAGCATTGGCGATCTTCCATGCTAGAAACAGCATATAGGCTACGCTCACAATCTTAAGCACAACATGCAAAACAGGAAACGTGACAAATGCTTGTGCAAGACCCAGCCCCACCAAGAAGGTCATGATGGTGAAGCCAATTGCAATGCCAAGCATGTGTGGCATGCTGCGCCGAAAACCAAAATTAGCGCCCGATGCCATGAGCATCATATTGTTCGGCCCCGGTGTACCAGAGCTAACAAGAGCAAAGAGAATGAGGCCGGTCATAAGTTCATAGGTCATTTAACAATTCTGACCCAAAATTCGCGCATATAAATTGCTTTTTTCAGCGTTAAGGTGAATAATACGCAACAAATGACCGAAATAGACAAAATAAGCCAAAATATATTGCGTGAGCTGTCAAAGGATGGACGCATCAGCAATCTAGAACTTGCCAGTCGCGTGGGGCTTTCCTCATCGGCATGTTTACGCCGCGTGCAGGAACTTGAACGCAGTGGTATCATCAGCGGTTATCGCGCCATACTTAACCCTGCAAAAACCGGGATCAATTTCGTAGCCTATGTGGCTGTTGGGTTGAACGATCATTCAAAGCAGTCGCAAGAAGCGTTTGAGAAATCCATTGCGCGTGCTCATCAGGTCACCGAATGCCACAATATTACTGGAGAAAAGGAATATCTATTGCGTGTGGAGGTGCAGGACCTCGTCGCCTACAAGATTTTTCACACAGACATATTAGGCACCCTACCCCAAGTAAATGCCATCACGTCCTATGTGGTAATGGGCTCACCCAAAAACGAACGCGCATAAGTGCGATTAGTTTTCAAATGCTGCGGTTGGTGCCGGGTCAATCGGACTTTGGCCATCAATGGCGATAACGCCCTCATCAATCGCGACGGCAGGTGAATTTTCAAGAATAGATTTAATCTGCGCAACACCCGCTTCGATCTTAAGTGCAATCATGTCTGCACCAATCGATTTTGAAGCCAGCGTGTAATCGCCGTTTAGGCCCACTTTGCGTGTTCCTGCAAAATATGTGTTGTGCATCCGCACATTGTTTTCGGAAACAAACATCAATTCAGATGTGTCGCGAATACCCGCGTGGGTGCCGATCTGCTCCTTGGAGTAACCCTTACCCAGCAAATAATCGACCTGACCATTGCCATAGTAATAGTCAGAAATAGATGCCACGCGCATGCCCTCAGAGGCCCACATCTTTTGCAATTGGTTGGCGACACGCGCTTGCGACGCTTGGCTATCTCCGCTTTCACCCAAGAACAAAATATTCTTGAAACCATGCGCGCGAAGCGACTTTGCCGTTGCAACCAGAACATCTTCAAACACGGCTTCCGGCAAACTCAGCGTACCTGTATAGGCCATATGGCCCTGCGGAACTGGCTCAATGGCACCCTCAGGCACATAATCCATGACCGGTGCAACCAATGTGTTGCCCACAGCTTCTGCAATTTGAGCAGCCGTTTTTTCAATTATAAAATTGTGTTTTCCGAGTGCCACAAATGGCCCATTTTGCTCAGTACCACCGGTGGGGACAATGATGGTCTCGTAACCTTTTGACAATGCCTGATGGGCATCGGTCCAAGTCAGATCAGCAAGCATGACACTTGGCAAATTCAAGCCAGGCTTCTTATCTTTGAGGTATCCACCAGCCAGTACTACAAAAACCGCTAGCGATGCCAAACCGCCATAGACTCCAATACGGCGAAACCTATTTTCGAACATATCGTTGAGCGTATCGCGGGCCCACACAAAAGGTTTGAAATATAGGTCTGCAACCGAGTTAAACGGATTGGGATTATCGCGGTTGAGGCCAAAATTTATTTTCTCAAAGTGCTTGGGCACGTACAGAGTACCAAACAACCAGTCCCAAAAAGCAAAGATAAGCCCCATATTCTTGTCAAAATGCTTGGGGTCGGAGGAGTGGTGAATTTGGTGCTGTGCTGGGCTCACAAATATATGGCTCACCCAACCAGGATAGCTGAGCCAAATGTGAGAATGGCGCAAATTATAGCCGAAGATATAAAACAGCATGAAAATGATGTTTAAACCCCAAACCGTCAGCGCCTGGGGTTGTTCGCCAGTCATATAAAACAGACCCGCATAAGCAGCGCCTGTAAAAATCGATACAGTGACACTGGTAATCGCCAAATCAACCGGATGCATACGAAACAGCGTTAGCGGATTGAGTTGCTCTGCCGAATGGTGGACCGAATGAAAATGCCACAAAAACGGTACTTTGTGCATGAGCCGATGCGCAATGTAGACGGCTAAATCAACCATCAGTACCGACAAAAATGTGTAGGCTATAAGCGCCGTGGCACCTGCCATAATGGGCGCTTCCAATGGTCCAAGCCCAGCTTCCAAAATGCGATTGAAATACCAGGCAGCGCCCTGCGTTGTGATCAAAAATTGTGCCCCGATACCAACATAGACGATGGCGTTGACCAGAAAAAATTTCACATCCTGAATTGTCGAAGGATGCAGCAGAACCCGCGGGTCAAATACAAAGGCGAAAAACGATGAGGGCCGCTCAG
>JBCDFK010000376.1:0-3309 GCA_039178065.1 Pseudomonadota bacterium
GCCACAAAATTTGCGTCACCCCTTGGCAATGCCTCATAATGTTCCCGCATACAAAAGCCTCCCTACTTTGCAGCTTCAACCTTGGCCTTGGGAACGTCAAATGGCAATCGTGTAACTTGCGCCGTTCGCTCGCCGTGTTCAGTATCAACCACTAACAGGGCATCTGTGTCGGCGTAATGCGATGATACCAGACCCAAACCTATGTTCTTTTTGAGTCTTGGCGAATAAGCACCAGCACTAACGTGGCCGACGGGCATGCCGCTGACTGTGACAGGCCAACGTTGCACATTGGGACCCACAAACGGTTCACCATCCATGATAAAGCCGCGCCATAATCGTGCTGGTCCTATAGAATGAATGCGCTTCAACGCCTCTTTACCAACAAAATCCAAATCCTGATCAAGATCGATCATCTTGTCCATGCATAGTTCAAAGGGATTGGTATCGTCGTCTGTGTCAGCACCCAGCGACAATAGTCCGCTTTCGATACGCTCCACATAGTTTGGCGCACCCGGACCAATGCCATATACCGACCCGGCTAGAGCAACAGCATCCCATAAGTGTTGCCCCCACCTGCTGTCGGTCAAATAGATCTCATATCCGCCCTGTTTGCTCCAACCTGAACGCGAAACGAACAATTCAATCCCGTTGAATATGGTGTAGCGGAAACCGAAATATTTCAGCTCCTCGATCCAATCGCCAAACATATCAATCATTACCTGTTTGGCCTTTGGACCTTGGACCGCAAGTGGAGATACATCGGGCTCGGAGATATCGACCATCATTTTACGCTCATATGCGATGGCACGTGCCCATAGGATAAGATCATTGTCTGCAATCGACAGCCAATATTCGTCTTGCGAAATTGGAAGCAACACAGGATCATTAATAAGGGTTCCGCGGTGATCGCAAATCGGCACGTATCGCCCCTGCCCGATCGTAATCTTCTCTAGATTGCGCGGCGTCAGAACACGCACCAAATCTAATGCGTTCGGACCCTTAATCTTTACCTGGCGTTCCACCGCCACATCCCACATAGCAACACCATTGACCAAGCGATCATATTCGGCCAGCGGATCACCATAGGATACCGGGAAGTACATCTTATTATAGATGGAAAAATGCGAAACGCCCGCGGACTGCGTTGCGTCAAAAAATGGGGATTTTCTTATGCGTGGACCAAAGGCGATATTTTGCGGCATTTTTCACTCCCAAGAACAATGACCACGTCCAATACGATTGAGCCACCTAGCGGGAAAAGGCTGCGCGAAAGGAGAAAAATTGCGACAAACTCTAGCTCAAAAACGAACACTTGCAGCTTACAGGTGCTTTGGGCTATGGCAGCAATATGACCGATACATCCAAGATTACATTTCCTACCGAAAAATTCACAAAAAGCGAGCTGGATAGCGGCACGTTTTTTGCGCCGCGTTTCGACGAGGCTGGGCTCATCACCGCCATTGCGATTGATGCTACAGACAATCAAAGACTGATGCTTGCCTATATGAATGAAGAATCGTTAGCATTGTCGCTTGAAACCGGTATTGCTCACTATTGGTCACGCTCGAGAGCAAGTCTTTGGAAAAAAGGTGAGACCTCCGGAAATGTGCAAGAAATAAAGGAAATCCAAACCGACTGCGATCAAGACGTTATTTTGCTCAAGGTCCATACGCTTGATACCGGCGCCAATTGCCATACCGGCCGAAAAAGCTGCTTCTATAGGAAAGTCGTACTCGGTCCCGATGGATCAGCATCGCTGGTCTTCGACGAAAGCGATACGCCACGGTTTGATCCCGACGAAGTCTATAAGCACTGAAACTAATCTATTTCTGGTGACGCAGGTTAACCCGAAGCGATGTATGACTTAATATCCTCTGCCTCCGCTTCGACTTCAGCAATGCGGCGTTTGATAACATCACCAATAGAAATAATGCCTACCAGCTTGCCATCACGTTCGACGGGCAAGTGACGGAAGCGCCCCTTCGTCATGAGTTCCATAAGCTCTGGAACATTGGCCATTTCGGTACAAGTCACAACATTGCTGGTCATGTGAGATGAAACTGGCTCGGACAATGCGCCCTTTCCACGTTCAGCAAGTGCCCGAACCACATCTCGCTCAGACAGGATGCCATCAATCTTTCCTTCGCCGCCTGAAACCACCAATGCACCAATTTTGTGTTCACGCAGTGCAACGACGGCATCCATAGTGTTGGTTGACGGCGGCATGGTGAATACTTCTGAGCCCTTTTCTTCCAACATTCTAGCTACTGACATCGCTTGATCCTCCTTCTGAAAAGTCTCTTTTAGGAGATGATGGTCGCATTTTGGATCAATTGGCAAGTTGGCTTCGCCAGATTTGTTACTTGACTCGTCTCGGGTCTAGTAGCGCGATAGCAAAAAATCCGGTTAAAAGCCCACCAATATGGGCTTCCCAAGCAATCGAAGAACCGCCGGCCAAGCCTAAAAAATCAGACCCGAATGCAAAGTTCATCAACATCCAAATAATTAGAAACGGCGCAACGCCACGTAGTTTGAGCGACTCAATTGGGCTGTAAAGTGGGCCAGCCAACCCTGCACGCGGATTCAGCCTATTTGAACGGAAACCAAATCTTGCTGCGCCACCCAAAAAGCCTGAAACAGCTCCAGACGCACCAACAAGAGGCACTGGATCACCATAGTAAATTAGTGTGTGTAGAAAAACGGCGCCAAGAGCAGTTATCGCCCAAAATACTAGTGAGCGCTGCCAGCCAAGCCTGTAGGCAACGGGCGAACCAAATGCCACTAGCCAGATCATATTCAAACCAAGATGCCCCCAATCGCCGTGCAAGAAGCTGTGCCCCAGCGGTGAAACTAATGTTGGCAAATCAAGCGTGAAATACTCCGGAGTATACCGAATTGGGAAATAGGCGAATGTTAAAACCACCCAATCCTGCCACTGCTCCGTCAGCAAATACTGTCGCACTATATGAACTGCGAAACACAGCGCCACCAAACAAACAAGAACAGTCGGCAAATTGAAAACTGGTTGCTTCTTTGCTGGCGCTAATGTTGCCTCTCCCCGATGCACTAAATCGTCGTCGGTAGCGTTGGCGTCTATATTTTCAGGTGATTCAGATTCGTTTTGCATCCGAGCTTCTTATCACCGTGTCCCCCAAATTGGTTAAAAAAAAGCCATTGAAGTTTCCTTCAATGGCTCGGTGAGTCCCTGCCCACCCCGAAATTTAAATTTTGTGCTGCTTGAAACGAGTGCTCCAAGTTAATTTGTTAATGACATGTAAACGCTGAAGCTTCAATTGAAACTCCTTGTTA
>JBCDFK010000377.1:0-3305 GCA_039178065.1 Pseudomonadota bacterium
ACCGCCATATGCATGGCATCTGTTCTAGAAAACTCATTTGAAGTAGCAACGGTTGGATTTGAGTTTTGCTCGGATTGATTGATGGCACCACCATCTGGTGTCTCAACCAGACTCGGCAAAATCATGAGTCCCAGAAAGCCCCAAAACACTAGTTTGAACATAAAGCGCATCATGCATCCATTTGGCCGAAATTGACCTTTCCCAAGCTCGACATGACATGGCAATCTGAAATAATAATCAGAACCGCGCGTGGCTTTTGATGTAAATTTGTATCAATTTTTAGCAGACATGGTTTTTAGCAGCTTTTATAGAGGTTTAGGGCACTTAACCCTTTGTTGACTATGTTCGTAAAACCATAACTCTTTTCCGCTGATGAAGAGAATTTAAGCCAACAATCGCGCTGCTCTTATGCATTCGTTAAATGCTGAAATGGCAAAGTGTATGCGGATGGCAATCAATGCATCCGAACCAATTGTTTTGAGTATCAGCGTTTGCGTAAAATTCGTAAGATAATAGACTCCGCACTAAGCCTAGTGGACAATGCGATGCATCGCCAGTTCGCTGGAGCCGGGCGTGACAGTAAAGATGTTGCCAATCGTGTGGATGTTGGCATACGTATGGGCTTGCTCGGATTTAGCGCCGCAGCAGCCACAGTGTTTAACGCATTGGCTGTTGAAAGTAGTCCAACATCGCTTCTCATCGGAGCTGTCTTGGCTTCTACATCGCTTTTCGGACTTCACTGGTTGAAACGCGCATCGAACTCGCAGATCCCATATTTAGTGGCCGGCGGTGTTTGGATCGCTGGGCTTTCTTATTTGATTTCCACTTCTCCAATTAGTGCATCCCTAGCACTCGCCGCCTCATTGGTTTTAATGGGCCGAGCAAAAATTTTTCAAAGCTCCATCATCACATCAGATGCGGAACAGCAAGCAGTCGCTGCCCGGTCGATTGACGGGAGTTTGGACGAACCTAAACTGCTATTAGATCGCACCGGCGCAGTATCCACTATCGCAGTATCCACTATCGCAGCACTAGGCAATCTGGAGCCAAAGCTCGGCGATAAGCTTGTCGATCGCGTGCATGTTGCCGATCGCGTTCAGTATTTGCGTGCGATCTCACAATTGCGCGCCGGAGATGTCGAGACATTGAGCTTGCAACTTCGGTTTAACACAGCCGACAATACCGAAGCAGCGAGATTTGAAGATCTTCAAATAGAAATGACCGCACACAATGACGCTGTGCAGATAAAACAATCAACAAGTTCACTCGAAGAAATAGGCATCACGCAGAGCGAAGAAGAGACGGGTTCCGATAAACGCTTCTTGACCATTGTGAGCCATGAGCTGCGGACCCCGCTAAATGCAATTATCGGTTTCTCAGATGTGCTTCGTAGTGATCTGAATTGCGAACTCCCAGAAACAACACGCAAAGAGTATGTCGATCTCATTCATGGCGCAGGTAATCATCTTCTGTCGTTGGTCAACACAATATTAGACGTATCGAAGATCGAATCTGGAACGTATTCCATTGATCGCGATGAGTTTGATTTTCTTCAAACCGCACGCGAATGCATTGCAATGTTAGGACCCCAGGCCAAGCAAAAAAATATCTTGATCAATGATCGCATTACATGTTCGTCGCGCAACGTGAATGGCGACAGGCGCGCATTGAAGCAGGTTATGATCAATCTGCTCTCGAACGCCGTCAAATACACAGAGCCAAAGGGGTTTGTAACGGTTGATGCGGATATTGATGATGCAGGATTGACGTTCGAGGTTTCTGACACAGGCATTGGAATTTGCCCAGGCGATTTGGAGATGATCGCAAAGCCATTCGCGCAGGTTGATAACTCCATTACCCGCAGCAATGAAGGCACTGGCTTGGGCCTTGCGCTTGTGAAGGGCCTGGTCGAACTGCATGGCGGAAGTTTGGATATTTCCAGCAAATTAGCAGTCGGTACAAAGGTCAAAGTGCACATTCCAAACGAACCCGAGCAATCGCAAACCGATATTTTGTCGGAACTGAAGTCGGTTGCAGATAAGGCTACTCAGTCACCATCAAGAGTGAGCGACAATCAAATTAGTATGAGAACGGAGATTGGCCATGGCACGCGCAAAGCTGGATGATCAGTTCGATGAAGCAGAAAGCCTAATGGATGCATTGTTGGCGACCGCATCATATCATATCCGTAAACCATCAAACATCGTGTGGACGCTCGGTATCGTAGGCGCTGTAGGCATTGTGTTTTCAAACGCTCTGTTCTTTCAGGAGGGCGCACATCCATCGGCATTTTTCGAGACTCGAACAAGCAACAATGATCATAGTCTCAAGGCTGATGAAATGACATTGCCAGTTACTGGCGTAGCTTCCAATTCGCAGAACAATGTCGAACAAAAAGCGGTTACCAGAATCGTCTTCGACCCTAATGCTAAGACTGTTCCCATGCCAGTGGCGCGACCAGAGTCAACTCAGCAGGTTCTCGACGCGGTTCAAAAGGTAGAGCTGCAGCTGGCAGAACAGCAAAGCAGTGAGAGTGAAAACACACTTGAAGAACTTCAAGGCCTTTTGGCTGAGCTGGGGTACTACAAAGGCGAGATAGATGGTCTTGAAGGACCTCAAACACTCAGTGCGATTGAATCATATAAGGCCAATGTAGGTCTGCGAGGAATTGAGCTAACCCACGAACAGCTCATTACCAGCAGCAAAAACAATCTTATTGTGACTGCAGCAATCCCAAAAACCCGGCCTGAGCCTGAACCACAAGCTGCGGCAGTACCAAATGCTGAGCAAAGTGAAGTAAAAACAGCAGCTTATATTCCGCCGTCTCCCGCAAATGTTGCGGCGCAGCCATCAAGCACGATCGCAAAAGTCCAAGCTGGATTGCGTGCATTCGGAAATGAAAGCATTACAATTGATGGTGTTTCCGGCTCACAAACCACGCAAGCGATCCAGGAATTCCAGTCACTGTTTAAACTTCCGGTCACGGGCAAAATTGACGCAAATCTGATAGCCAAAATGACGGATGTTGGTTTGATTGATTGAGCAATGCCGCGGATCAAATCATCAATTTTGGTTGCTGCAATTGCGCGTTTGACCTCTCAAGAAAACGGTGCCGCCTACATAAATCGACGCGGTTCTGAGGACGCAGGCGCAGTATTTATTACGCTGTATGACAGAAGCACCAAATCTTTTTCACTATATGAACCGGCGCCGCAATCCCTAGCATCAGACGAGAACATTGGCCGGGATGCGAGAGCTTTTGCATTGTTGGGCGAGGGGTTGGATGATTTGGCATTGAGCGAACG
>JBCDFK010000378.1:0-3295 GCA_039178065.1 Pseudomonadota bacterium
CAAATGCCGCCATAACCCAGCTAGCGCCGGGTCCACTTACACGGCGTTTGCTTGGCACAAGTGAAAGATCACCAATTTTCTCATAGATACGCGGGTTGGTTCTAGACTCCGCAAGCGCAAGCGCTTCCCAATCTTGCGGGTCAGCCAAATCATCAAACAAATCAATCGGCGGGAAATGAGACAGAATCAATCGATGCGTCTTTTCCCAAACAACGCGCGATATAGGAATTTCTACCATCCGCCGCGCGTTGAATCTAAATAATGCCGGATGCGCAGGATGTCCTGCATCCCACCACGCTTCAGAATGTCGAGAGCTGAATTTTGGGCAAAGGCTTTGTTTTCAGCGCGGATCCACTCATATCCGCGCGATGCATCTGAAAAGATAATCCGCAACGCCTTGTGAATACCCAGTAAATTGGACATTCGATCTGCAAGATCGCGGTTTACCCTACCATAATCGCCATCTTTCCATCTGCGGAACGTCTTTGCGGCAATACCACCAAGAATGACAGCGGCGTCAATGTCAGAAACCTTCCATTTGGCAAACAAGTTTATGACCGCACGCTGCATAGCGTGAAGTTCTCTTTCGCTATAGCCATCACCTAATATGGCGTTGGGCCTGGCGGACTTGATTTCTAACGCATCCATTTTGCATTTCCTTTTGTCCACATATAGCAAAAAAATGCCTATTTGTCCATAAATGATACACTTCTGGAGATTTTGCTAGCGTCTCACTTTAGATGGCGTTGTGTCGCCAAAATCGAACGCTCGATTGGACCATCCCGTCGCGCGTTTCATCAGCCAGAAATACACACTATGCGGCAACCAGCGCAGTACCTTCAAAATATAGGTGAATCGGCGCGGAAACGTTATTTCAAAGCCACCACGCTCAAACCCGCGCACCATGCGGTCGACCGCCTTATCAACTGGCATCAGAAAGGGCATTTCAAAGTCGTGTTTGTCAGTCAGCGGCGTATCGATGAAACCCGGATTGACGACTTGAATGCGTATATTGAGCTTGTCGAAGTCAAATTTCAGCGATTCCGCCATGTTATTGACCGCGGCCTTGCAAGCGCCATAGGCAGAAGCTGCCGGCAGACCGGTATAGCCTGACACCGATGCCACGAGCGCCACCTGACCTTTACCATGACCTTTCATGCGTTCAACAACCGGTACCAACCCATTGAGGACACCAAATAAGTTGACTTCATAATTGTTGCGATAAGCATCGATATCCATGGCTTCGCCAGCGGTTGGCCAATAATTGCCGGCATTAAACACCGCCAAACGAATTGGCCCATACTCAGATTCAATGTCCCCTACAACGGCCGCCATACCTTCGCGATCAGTCACATCGCACGGCATGGCGTGGAACTTGCCTTGAAGGCCTGTTGTTTCCGCCGCCAGCTCCGCAAGCTTATCGGCGCTGCGGGCGCTGCCGATCACATGATAGCCTTCAGCTACCATTTTCAACGCCAGTTGCCTGCCAATGCCAGCACTCGCGCCCGTAATCCACACCACACCGTCACCAGCGCTAATCCGATACAAATCCATCTCAAACAATCCTGAATGCAACAAAAAGGCTCTTATGGATTACGCCATAAGAGCCCGATTGGTTCCTAATTTCTCCGGCAATAATCTATGCAACGCCCAGAATATCGCCAATGCGCTGATGCAAAGGTCCAGTGAGACGCAATGCGCCATCAGTCACAGCAAAGCCAATGCACGGCTCGCTCATATCGGCAGTCGGGCGATGCTCGACATTTTCATCAGCGATTGAAATATCACCACGGCCAAAACGTCCACGCTCATCGGTAAAGGCACCTTGAACAATCAAAGACAATTCCATGCCCTCATGCGTATGCATGGGTACAGTTCGACCCGGCTTGATCCAAAACATCGTCACATGGCAGCCATCGACATCACCGAGTTCAAACTCTTTGAAACCCGGCATTTTGGTTTTCCATGGGATGTTGTCGACATCAAAGCCTACAAAATCCTGTAGTGCTTCAGGCAACACTTTACATGCAGCTTTCCGTTCCACAGTTATATCATCGGCTGCTTCAGAGGCAAAAATTGCATCCAGCGCGGCATCGCGTCCGTTTAGTTCTGCAGGATCTAGCTGCTCCAGCTCTGCACCAGCAGCACTTTCAAGCCCGTCAACAAACACATGATGCTTGTCTGAAAGCTCCAGCTGAGATGCCATCAACACCTGCAACGGCTTAGGCAACGCACCCGCAACGTAGCCACATAATAAGCTGTCCATCGTTTCAAATTTCTCAGTCACAATACAGTCTTTCAAGTCTCACAGGCACGCGCACTACACGCTATCTGATTTCATTATTGCCTGTTTACGCAACCGGATGCAATTCGGATCAACTTTAAAAGCGCTTTTCTATTATTGCTTAATCATAGCAAATGAATCGTAAAAAGCCTGAAAACAATAACAAATTTGCCTTGCCCGATCAAAGGCAGGCACCTACTTTGCAGACACTAATTTAAGGGTAACTTGCATGAATTCTTCCATCATTGATCTGATCGGCAATACGCCTCTCGTCCGTCTTAGCAGCGCTTCAAAAGAAACCGGCTGCGAAATATACGGAAAATGCGAATTCTTAAACCCTGGGCAGTCGGTCAAAGACCGCGCAGCGTTGTTCATTATTCGTGACGCTGAAAAGCGTGGCTTACTTAAGCCCGGCGGCGTCATTGTAGAAGGAACAGCGGGCAATACGGGCATTGGAATGACAATGGTGGCCAAAGCACTCGGCTATCGCACTGTAATCGTCATTCCGGAGACGCAAAGCCAAGAAAAGAAAGACGCTCTGCGCCTTATGGGTGCAGAATTGATTGAAGTTCCGGCAAAACCCTATCGCAACCCGAACAACTACATCAAAGTTTCAGCGCGAATCGCCGAACAGCTCAACAAGACCGAGCCAAATGGCGCAGTTTGGGCCAATCAATTTGACAATGCAGTAAACAGACAAGCCCATGTGGAGACCACCGGCCCAGAAATTCTCAAAGACCTTGATGGCAAAGTCGATGGGTTCATTACGGCCTGCGGATCTGGTGGGACCCTTGCTGGCGTCGCACAAGCGCTTCGTGCTGCTAAGCCCGGCGTTAAAATCGGTCTTGCAGATCCAATGGGCGCGGCACTTTATTCATACTACACGAATGGTGAACTCAAGTCTGAGGGCGGTTCGATTTCTGAAGGCATCGGCCAAGGACGCATTACCGAAAACCTAAAAGGGTTTGAACCTGTTTATGCATATCAAATACATGATGATGAGGCGCTGGA
>JBCDFK010000379.1:0-3291 GCA_039178065.1 Pseudomonadota bacterium
CTGTCGAAGAAAACAATTTGGTTAAATCATGGTTGGAAAATGTTGTGACTATCTCCGACAAAGGCGGATGTGAGATGGTCAACTACTGCGACAATGCCGACGCCAATCACACTACACTTCATCGTGGTACAACTTTCATGTTGTGGGGAGCTGTATCAAACAATCGAAAGTGGATGCAAAAAGGCGTTGCGCACTTCAAAACGGGCCTTGGAGACCTTAGGGATGACGGTAGTAACCAGCACGATGTTGTTCCGAAGAAGTCATTTGGACCAGGCGGTGATCGAGCCTTGCGGAAGCAAAACCAAGTTGTTGGGTATCTTGTAATGATCGCAGACATTGGCGAACAACATGGTTACAGCCTCTATAATACCAAAATCGGTGGCTCTGATTTGTTTGACGCCTTCGAGTTCCTCGTTAACGGTTTGGAAGATGACAGTGTTGTACGCAAACATACTGGAGTAGCGAGTCACGACGACCGGTTTCTTACAAAGTCTCGCCATCCGGACGAAACGGTTGCTTGGTTTGAGGTTTTTGCAAGTCGCTATCCCAACCATCCTTTGACAGCACGTTTTTCTCCGAAAGTAACGGCCAAACGTCCAATCATAAGTGAAGCGTATGGGGGCAATCTGTCATGCTTCGCGGGGAGTACAAGAGGTCGCTTTCGTTAGAACTGCAGGAGTGCTGCCGGATTCGTGCAGCTAACCCGAATGGTGGGCTTGTCCGCCCTGCCGACCTTGCCCCTATTAACCCCAGCTTAACCACGCCCTGCCACCTTGCAGCCATGCCCTTCTTCACCTTCTGCATATCAGACGATCCCGAACGGCTCGATTTTACCCAATCCCGAAAAGTGTAGGATAGTGCGTTCTGTTAGTGTGTTGGCAACGGTGATTTCGCATAGTGGAAAACGGCTTATGGGCTCTGGGGTTTAGGATCACTGTTGATCTGCTGGGCTATATCCTCAACAGTCCGCTGTAAACTCCGTCGGGTTTGCTAAGACTAATGGATTTGAGATCAATTCACCCAGGGCATGCGATTGAGCGGGTTAGAGTGCAAACCGTCTTCACTGAACCCTTGCCGAGTAAGGTGTTAGCTAGGTGTTCGGAGCCACTGATTGCAGTCGCTACAAGCCTTGGTTTTAATGAAGTTTCACAAGCAGATAGCAACGTTTTGAACATTCACGTGGCACCCACTGGGCAATCGAAGCCCTTGCAAAAGGGTCAAAACGGTTGGTCGTTCAGGCGCAAGATTGACCAAGCCTTGACCGAGGAGTTGGCACTTCGTGACGGTGTTTTTGGCTACGTTTCGACTCAGTACGACCGCTGGGCGGATATGCGAAGCAGATTACAGCAAGTTTTTGAGCCAGCAGTTGCAGCGGCTTTGGATGTGTCCGACGCGACCGCTTTGAAGCTAGAGTATTGGGATTCCTTTGTTTTTGATGGCGACAGGATTGGGGCTGACGCGTCTGACTTGTTATCCGCTAGACCTGCTCTGGTCCCAGATTCTGCATATTCTGGGCCTGATAACTGGCACTCCCATTTTGGCTGGTTCGAATGGGTGAAAGATAACAGGTTGTTAATAAATCAAAACTTCGATGCTGTCGACTTGCACCGGGAGGGCGAAGAAGTTGATCAAAAAGCGCTAAACATATACACTTTGACAGAACACAGGTTCGAAAGCTGGAAGCTAGATGCAAGTAATCTTATCGAAACAATCGATTTACTTCATGAGCGGTCATTGCAGATTTTTGCGCGCAGCATAACTCCTGAGTTGCGAGAAGTCATTGGTATAGATGAACAGGGCAAAGTAAGTGAGTAACGCGACAGCAGCGGCTCGGAAGAACCCTTTAGAGGATCTGGCATTCGCCGGGGCAATTGTGTTTGCTAGCGCTTCGAGCGTTACCTCAGAGCCTAAAATCACAAATGCATACGGTTTAGAGTGGCCAGAAATCAACCTAACTAGGTCAGATGCAGCGATTGGTCTTGAGGGAGTTCGAACAGAATTCGAAATAGAGCGAGTCACGGCCTCCGTTCCTATTGTCACCG
The DNA here is from genome assembly GCA_039178065.1 of Pseudomonadota bacterium. Lineage (GTDB taxonomy): Bacteria > Pseudomonadota > Alphaproteobacteria > Rhizobiales > Rhizobiaceae > Ahrensia. The sequence continues at coordinate 2,043 of JBCDFK010000379.1, forward strand.
CAGTGGCTAAAACATCTCAGGCCGCGGTGCCTGCATGGAAGGCTGAGACTTACGCGTCGATTAATAGTCTGGCGTCACTGTCTCTTGGCTGGGACGGATCTCAGAACGCCGTTGCATCTAGAGATGCGGTTAGGTTGGCGCTATCAATCATTCGAGAATGGCCAAGCGCTTTGCCAAATCCTGAGGTTGACGTTCTTTCCGACGGAACCATCGTACTAGAAGTGTTTGATGAAGGGGGAATGGCCGTCGCGAGCGTTGAGGCTAGGGCGGACGGATCAACTGCATATGTAGTGGCGCGTGGCACTGACATTGTCCTTTCGAAGTGCGAAGTAGTTTCCTCTCCTAGCGGTATCGGTAGCGTGCTCGGGACAATTCGCGACAACATTGATTAACTGCTGACGCATTTGGCATGTCGAACCCTGACGAGATGAGGTCGTTCTTAGTGAATTGGCCGAAAGACGATCAAGGGGTCTCTCAGCTTGCGTCCCTATACCCAGAATGCGAATGTGAGAATGCTGCGTCTCCCCCAGGTTCGTCTGGCCCAGTGGATGACAGCGAGGTTCTTCGTTTTTTTGTGAACTCGCGATCAGATGTCGACGTGAAGCGAGGTAAGAAGTTCCGTCCGTCAAGCTTGTCAAAAATGTTCAAGAACGGCTTATCAGTTTGCCGTGCGGATATGGCTACAAACGACGAGGTCCATTACACGGCAGCCATGCTGTCTAAGATTATGAAAAGCATGTATGGCGAGTACGGTGGAATTGTCGGCGTATTGGATTTCCGGTGCTCAGTCGTTCGTCATCTAGAGCATGAGGATGGAGGCAGATTGGCGTGTGTGCTCGAAACACCGTTAGATGCAATCGAGTGCGGAGGTTATAGGCGTCCCTCGCACGCTGACATCGTGTACGCGCGCGAGCATTGCCAAGACGAGCAGGCTACAAGGGTTAAAATCTTCAATGCAATCGCCATTGCGGGCAACCAACCATTCACAAGGCTTGAGGACGTCGACGGTGGTCAACTTTCCGAATATCTGCCGGATGCGTTGAAGGGCTCCTAGCTTTTTGAAACACAAGTTTCTCATAACTTGAGAGCAATTAGACCAGAACGGGTATCTACCCCTGCGCCACCACCAACCTCGGCTCATCGGGAAACGACCGGATATCGAACCACCGGAACCCCGTGCCATCGACGTTCAGCTTATCGCCGAAACGCAGGGGATAGCCGTCCTGCATATGGCGGATAAGACCGGCTC
>JBCDFK010000380.1:0-3287 GCA_039178065.1 Pseudomonadota bacterium
GGATACGACGCCGCAGAAGGCAAACGTCTGCGAGACGCTGCTCTGATCGAAGGAGAAGCGCTTCGCATTCCCGTCAACGCCTATCTGGTCAACACCGGCGACCGGCTTGTCCTGGTCGATGCCGGAACGTCCGATGCGCTCGGTCCTACCATGGGGCGTCTTCCCTCCGCACTTGAGGCAGCCGGTGTCTCTCCGGATCAGATCGATGCGATCCTAGTCCCATGGATATGGTCAGATCTTTATGCATCGTGTTGATGTGGCTGCCAGTGCCTTCGAACTGTCGATCAATGATTTTCTCGAGCGCATTATTGACGATACCGCAACCGGCAGAAGATGTTGAAAACACGTCTAAAATGACTTGCCCTGGCACGCCGGCTTTTGCAGCAAGTGCCGCGGCTTCAAAAGTAGCAGAAAACTGTGCTCCAATAAGTGACTGCAAACATGCTTTTACCGTTTGACCCGTACCTGCATCATGGCCGACGCGGTGAATATTGGCTGAAACTGCGTCCATTACCGGCTTGAACTCATCAAGAATGTCGTCTGGCGCAGACGCCATCATAGTTAGCGTACCGCCTTGTGCACCTGGAAAACCACCCGATACGGGCGTATCGATCAGGTGGATGCCTGTACCTTCCATCTGCGCGCCAATTTCGCGTGCTTCCCGCGGTTTGATGGTGGCCGATAAAATAACAGCACTGCCTTCTTTGAGTGTCGACATCAGGCCATTGTCGGCAAACAACACTTCTTTGACCTGGTCGCCATTCATCACCATGATAAACACTGCGTCAGAAACTTCGCCGACGGCGGCTGGGTTTTTCACCGCCTGTCCGCCCATTTTCTCGAAAGCATGCATGCGGTGCTCGAGTAGATCCCAGCCAGTCACTGTGAATCCATTTTTGATCAGGTTCAGCGCAATGCCGCTACCCATATCGCCAATACCGACTATTCCTGTGGTTTTCATTGAAACCTCCCGTTTTATGCAGCTGCATAAATGCGCGCTGACAATTTGAAAAATAATGCCTTATGGCATCGGATTTCGCGGGGATTTCACACGTCATTGAGTGACGTCGGGCGAGTCCGGAAGACACCCGCTGCCCGGTTAGGTAAGTCTAGCTAAGTGTGTTCCGCCCGCTTTTGCAAGCAGAATTCTTTTGATGCGCCTCAGTGTCCGTCTATTCAGAGGCCAGTTTATTCAAGGTGCCCGGTGTGATCTTCACGACCTCGATTTGCTCGGTGACCGCGTTGCAACGGAATTGTAAATTGGCAGCTGCAGCTTCCAATTCCACATAATAATGTGCACCTGTATCGCTAATCGTGCGTGTGTGGTTCTGGTCAGCACCAAGTTGATTTAACATCGCCGTGATTGCGCTTGGACATTCATGGAATGACATTTCACCGCGAATCAATAGTTCTTCACCAGCCATTGCTGTTGATGTGAAACCACATAACAACGCCGCTGGAACGATTGCTCGTTTCATATTTCGATCCCCCGATCGCTATATCGACACACCTTACGATGTGCCCTCTCCCGACGTATCCGCTGACAGTTGTTGTTTTTGCTCCGTCATGCCGATATTGAAAACCGTATGCATGATTCGTTAATTTTCAAATCCGTCTACAGGAAAAGATCAGCAGGCATTGTTTCGCTCAGCGCATTAGTAGCACTATTGGGTTGCACGACGGGCGGAGAGCCTGTTGCGGGTCCTTTGAATGCAGAATTTGAGGGAAATAGTGCAGTGAGCGTGCTGCAAAATATCAATAAGCGCGCGCTGACTTGCTGGATCAAGTCCGGAGACAAGGTCTTTGAGGGGTTCGCCCTCGTCCCCGAACTTGATACGCGCAGTGGGAGACCGCGCATTCTGATTGTTAGAAATGGCCAGGCCCAAGGCCTGCCCCAAATGGTAATTGAAGCGAGCGGCAATCCGGTCAAAATCAGTACTTACGGACCGCTCACCCAGCAAAGTGTTTCTGGCCGCATCAACAGCGATATAATTGCCTGGAATACTGGCCAGACGGGCTGCTCTTCAACGGCTTAGCGATTGCGCTCGTAAAGCGGCAATGAGCGGCGAATTTCCAAATCTGCCTGAGCTTCTGTGAGACCAATATCGCGCAATGCATGCGCATCTAGCTTGCTCAAATGGACTCGCGTTCGGCGCTTTTCTAGCTTCGCCACGACCATTGCAACCATCACCTGAAACCAAACGCGATACGGCACTGATTCCATGCCCTTGAACGTATTTGCACCAATCCTAATAGATTGATCTTGAAAGCGAATTGTATCAATTGTACCCATTGTCTTTCTCCATATAATATTTCTGGGTGACATTGTTGCCATTACTGCGTACATTGAACCCCAAATTGACGCAATATAGAGAATTGACACCATGACAAATTGGCTTCCCAAGCTTCCTGATGCCAAAGGCCCAATTTACATGCGGCTGGCAGATGCCATAGAACAGGATATTGATTCAGGTGTGCTTCGAACGGGATCGAAGCTTCCACCACACCGGAATTTGGCGTTTGATATCGGTGTGACCGTAGGCACCGTTAGTCGGGCTTACGCGGTAGTGCGTGAGCGCGGATTGGTAACAGGTGAAGTCGGACGCGGCACTTACATTAAAAGTCCCAAACATGAAACGAATGCCGCCAATAACAATCTTCAGCGTTACAATGGCCTTTCACCAAAGCCGCAACCAGAATTGATATTGATGAATTCAACTTCTGCGCCGGAATTGGGGCAGGCACAAATGATATCGCAGCGTTTCATGGCGCTAGCGCAGGAAGATCCGACCGCCATCTCAGACTATCTCCGACACATTCCATACAATTGGCGCGAAGCAGGTCAAAAGTGGATTGAGAGCAAGAATTGGTCGCCCGACCCGGCAAACATATTGCCTACGCAAGGTGCCCATGCGGCCCTCACCTCCGTTATCAACACGGTGACAGTGACGGGCGATCGGATAGCATTCGAGGATCTTACCTATCCTGCGACGGTGCGGGCGAGCACACTTATGGGTCGACGGGCCATCAAAGTAACATCCACTGATCAAGGCATGGATCCGGATTCATTTGAACATGTTTGTGCGCAGCAGCATCCGAAAGTTGCTGTGATTGTCGCGACATTCAACAATCCGACATTAACAACAATTCCGCTCGAAAACCGTTTGAAAATTGTAGAATCCGCGCGCAGGCATAATGTGCTTCTGATTGATGATGACACCTATGGTGTTTTAGACGATGATGCGCCGCCTCATTTCGCCGAGCTCGCGCCAGAACGCACTTTTCAC
>JBCDFK010000381.1:0-3280 GCA_039178065.1 Pseudomonadota bacterium
GTTGGGATTTTTGGATTGATCGTGGCGGCACATTTACAGATTTGATTGGTGTTGCACCCGATGGTGAGTTGCACAGCCGCAAGCTGCTATCTGAAAATCCGGAAGTATATAAAGATGCCGCTGTACAAGGTATCCGTGATTTGCTGGGCGTTGAAAGCGGAGCAGCAGTGCCGGCCGATCTGATTGGCACCGTGCGTATGGGTACAACAGTCGCCACCAATGCCCTTTTGGAACGCAAAGGCGATCGCACGCTACTGCTTATCACCAAAGGCTTTGCCGACGCTCTTCGCATCGCATATCAGGCGCGACCTGACATCTTTGCCAAAGAAATCATCTTGCCCGAACAGCTCTATGATTTGGTGATCGAAGTGGATGAACGCGTGCTGGCCGATGGCACCGTGGAGCTGCCGATTGATCTTTCTGATCAATTGCAAGCCATTAGGGCCGCCAAAGCAGATGGCATTGATGCCGTCGCTATCGCTTTTATGCACTCATGGGCATTTCCTGACCATGAGCGCGCAACAGCCCAGGCTGTTCGAGACATCGGCTTCTCTCAAATATCGGTTAGCCATGAAGTCTCACCGCTGGCTAAACTGGTTGGCCGTGGGGATACTACGATTGTTGACGCATATTTATCACCAATCTTACGTCGCTATGTCGAGCAAGTCGCATCTGAACTTGGCATAAAAGAAGGGGCTGATGGCCCTCGACTACAATTTATGATGTCATCTGGTGGGCTGACAGCTGCAGAGCGTTTCCAAGGAAAAGACGCCATATTATCTGGTCCCGCAGGCGGCGTTGTTGGCATGGTCGAAACCGGAGCAATGGAGTCATTTGACCATGTGATTGGTTTCGATATGGGCGGTACATCAACCGATGTGGCACACTATGCCGGTGATTATGAGCGCGCATTTGATACAGAAGTGGCCGGCATACGCATTCGCGCACCAATGATGCGCATCCACACCGTAGCTGCGGGCGGTGGCTCAATTTTGAAGTATGAGGACGGCCGCTTTCAAGTTGGTCCAGAGTCGGCCGGCGCCAATCCGGGTCCCGCATTTTATGGCCGCGGTGGACCGCTAACAGTCACCGACGCCAATGTGATGACTGGCAAATTGGATCCGCAGTTTTTCCCATCCATTTTCGGGCCTAACCGTGATCAGATGGCAGATGCTGCGATTGTGCGAGAAAAATTCGACGCGCTGGCTGATGAAGTTGGCAAATCGGCCGAAGAAATCGCGGAAGGTTTCTTGACTATTGCTGTCGAGAATATGGCCAATGCGATCAAGAAAATCTCGGTGCAGCGCGGCTATGACGTGACTTCCTATGTACTGAACTGTTTTGGCGGCGCCGGAGGACAGCATGCATGTCTTGTGGCCGACGCTCTGGGCATGAGTTCGGTGCTCATTCATCCGCTTTCCGGCTTACTTTCGGCCTATGGTATCGGGTTGTCAAAAACCTACGCGGCGCGTCAACATGCGCTTGTTGAGACTTTGCATAACGACAATCTGGGCGAAATGACGAGTCTTTTGAATCGTTTAGCTAAAGATGTTGAAGTGGAACTTACGCAGCAAGGCGTCGCAGCAAATGCGATTGATATCAACCGCACTCTGCATATTCGCTATGATGGAACCGACACTTCCATAGAAGTACCGTTCGATGGAAAGAATTTGGATGCGGCACGGATCGCATTTGAAAAAGCCCATAAGGCGCAGTTTGGTTTTATTTCCGAAGGCCGCACTATGATTGTCGAAGCCGTTGGTATTGAAGGTGCTGAAAAGGAAAGCGGTCGCAGCAACGAGGCATCAACAAATGTCGTTGAGCACGAAGCTGAACCTGCAAAGATATCGCGGATTTGGACCGACGGACAATGGCAAGATGTGGGTGTTTATCACCGCAATCCTGCCGACACATCCGGTGACGATCTTCGGCTGGGTGCCATTATCAATGGGCCTGCTATCATTACTGAACCGAACCAAACCATTATCGTTGAGAGCGGTTGGCAAGCCCAAATAACGGCGCACAATAATATCGTTATGCGCCGTATCGAAGCGAAAGCGCGGGTCGCAGCAGTCGGCACAAAAGCTGATCCGGTTATGCTGGAAGTGTTCAACAATCTGTTCATGTCGATTGCTGAGCAAATGGGCGTAACGTTGCAAAACACGGCCTCATCAGTGAACATCAAAGAGCGACTGGATTTTTCCTGCGCGGTTTTCGATGCGACCGGCGCTCTGGTGGCCAATGCACCGCACATGCCGGTGCATCTTGGTTCAATGGACCGGTCCGTTGAGAGCATTATTCGGCAGAACCCGGTTATGAAACCTGGAGACGTCTACATTCTCAATGCGCCCTATAATGGCGGCACGCACCTGCCGGACATCACCGTTGTTACACCCGTATTCCATGAGAACAGCAGCAATATTTTGTTTTATGTGGCCTCGCGCGGACACCATGCGGATGTGGGCGGCATGGCGCCGGGATCATCTACACCGCGCGCAACACACATCGATGAAGAAGGCGTTCTGATCGATAATTTCAAATTAGTTTCAGAGGGGACGTTGCAGGAAGCGGGACTGCTCAAACTGCTCACCGATCACGCCTACCCTGCCAGAAACCCGCAGCAAAACCTTGCGGATATAAAAGCGCAAATTGCAGCGAATGAAAAAGGCGTTGCCGAGCTACGCAAAATGGTGACGCATTTCACGCTCCCTGTGGTGCAGGCCTATATGGTTCATGTGCAGGATAATGCGGAAGAAAGCGTGCGCCGCGTTATTGATCGCTTGGCTGATTGCGAGGCGATATACCCAACAGACAATGATCAACAAATCCGCGTGCGCATCAGCGTTGATAAAGCAAATCGCGAAGCGACGGTAGATTTTACCGGCACCTCTGAGAGCAAAAAGAATAACTTTAACGCGCCAGAACCCGTAACCCGGGCGGCAGTTTTATATGTCTTCCGGCTTATGGTGGAAGGCGGCATTCCCATGAATGCCGGTTGTCTTAAGCCGATCAATATCATCGTGCCAGATGGTTCAATGCTGAAGCCGGTTTATCCAGCGGCGGTGGTCGCGGGCAATACAGAGACTTCGCAGCATGTCACCAATTGTTTGCTGCAGGCTTTGGGCGCAATGGCCAATGCGCAAGGCACGATGAACAATCTTACTTACGGCAATGATCGTTATCAAAACTATGAGACAATTTGCTCTGGCTCTCCCGCCGGACAAATGAACAATGGCCGTGGCTTTGCTGGTGCTTCGGGTGTGCACACGCATATGACCAA
>JBCDFK010000382.1:0-3279 GCA_039178065.1 Pseudomonadota bacterium
ACTTTCAGCAAGGTTTTGGAAGATGCCGTCCGTGCGCACAGCCCCTCGAAACTTCTGGTTTGATGAGGGTTTGCTCAATTATTAAACCCAAACACCAGCGTAACCTCGCAGCCGGTAAAGCTCGTGGGAGTGTCGACAAGGTCATCGAGGTCATTGCATCGCAGAATTATATGCGGCAGTTTCCGCGGTTTGACGCACACGAGGCTCAACCGATTTTTTTGCGGCCCAACAAGCGGAGTGCCAAGTTCCTCCCGGATCGCATGACGGGATAAAGAATCCGGGTTCGGGTCGGGCTTCTGAAAACCCAATAATTCAGTCGGTTAAAAAATCGAGATGGTGTCGTCATCATCGATAGCATGTGGACGCAGTCAGCGCCGTGATACCAATCTCTGCCAACTCGCACCGCCATACCTTCATCCATATCGTAATTCGCCTTTGCCCATTCCGCATCGGGCGCCGAACTACGGGCATCGATCAAATCAACCGTCCCAGCGGTCTCTTTTAACCGCAGCATACCGACATAGGCTGAGCAAAACGGACATTCCCCGTCATAGACGATTGCAACGTCCGTTTGGCTATTGACGTCGGATGCTTGCATTCTCTAAGGCCTTTTAACCACTATCGGTTCTGAGCGCGTTTTTGCCATTATCTCTTTTTGGAAAGCGCCGTCTTTCCAATCCAGACAGGATGTCTCGACGTTATAATGATAAGCTACGATGTTTCGTAAATCCAGTTTCCGGAACCCCTCAAATCGCTCGATAGGCATCGAAAAGTGATGATGCGGATATAGGTCATAGGCCAGTTTGCCGTCTTCATCCGCCTGCTGGATGGCCCACGCGTGGTGCGCGACGATGAAGCTCCTGGCCTTTTCAAGATCAAAGTCTACCGTTTGCACATTCGTTTCTAAAGGGTAACTGCAGGTCTTGGTCAGCCTCATTGTACTGTGGTCCGACATTTTACGAAATTCAGCGTGGTGATTGCCGATACCGATCTGTCCCCATGCGGAAGTGGGTACATGTTCCGACGCTCGCTTGTGTTCGAAATAATCAAAATGCCTGACCAAAAGAAGGTATGACGCAGACATGTAGAAATTCGATGGCACAACGTGTTCGTGGCCTTCAGCATCCACCGCTGTAAAGTAAGCGGCTCGGATCTGACGGCTGTCGTACCACCCGAGCTTCGCGTTATAAAAAACGGTATTTCCAAGAATCGTTGCGATAACACCCAAAACGATAGCTATGTTTGGAAGCCGGTCACCCCGCACTGTAAGACAGGCTGCAACGATGAGGCTGTTGAGAATAATCCAGGGTAGGAAAAGTGCACCTGTAAGCAAAAATATTGCGACGTGCATGACGTCAAAAAACAGGCAGGTGGCGATGATGTAGCGAACTCGAAAAAACGCTAAAAAACAGAAGAATTGAAACGCCAGCGTTACGATATTCGAGACAACGTCCACCTCTCTAAAAATTGTATAGATGAATCCAAACAAGGGCGGGTAGACGCTTAACGGGTTCGTGCCGAGATTATATCCCGCCAACATCAGCGAACTTGTCGGGTTCTCAAGCACCCAACTCTGCACACCTCCATCCAGGATGATTTTGGCAACTCCCGACTGAAAGTAATTGCCAAAGTGAGCGCCAATGGCGACTGCGAGGATGATCGCAATGGATATGGAGTGTTGGTGTGCGACCTCGCCATCTTCGACTGTGCTGTCGGCCTCCGGTGTTTCCAGGGCGAGAACCCTCTTTAGCAGGCCAATTGTGCAGGTTGCAGCAACCAGGAACAGACCAACCTCGACCAAAGGCAAGTAATCGTTCCGACCCAGGTGTTCCGCGCCAGCGTAGTAACGCGATATTTCCTTATGAAAGACGACGAATATAATGGGCACTGCTGCAAACGCCGGCCGGAACAAAGACAAGACCGTGCAGACGACAACGACGAGCCATGCGTAATTTTGGAAGTCAGTTATGTTGATTGTCGGGTCAAGCCTCGGCACGCTTGAGCCTAAGGATAGTCCGTAAAGTCCCAGACAGATCGCTAGACCACGAACCAATATCTTGATTGCATTTGACGTGTCACTGTACCGTATCTGTGAAAACAGGACCGCAAGTCCTGCCGCTGCCAGCAGTGCTTCAAAAATCAAACCTGGCCGGTAATGGACAATTCGAGTTGTTATGGGCTGAAGCAACTCAACCGCGAGTAATCCTGCGACGAGTGGCAGAAATATAATTAATACCTTCTGAAGTACCTGTCCGCCTGATTTGGAATCTAGACTGTCTTGAAATGTGTGGCCCATTTCTATGCTCTTTATTCGAAACTGATATCAAAACTCTTACCAGCCCGGCTGCCGCCTCTGCTGGCAATCGATGCACCGCCTGCCCCCACCAATTTTCGACCGCTCAATGGCTCACTCGTTCGAACCGGTGGCATTCAGATCGGATTTCTTCATTTCCCGTGTCACCGATATTGGTTGATGACTGCCTGCTTGTTTCGACGTTCGCCAAGACAGGCGTCAGCAGTCCTTAAGTCCTCGGACATACCAACATCTGTGGGTCTCTCACTCATAGCCGTCCGATCGATGGAAACCCGCGGGTGCGAAGGCATCAGCCTGGGCAGACACGTTTACCGACAAGCATTTGCTCTGTGCACGTCTCTTTCTGCGGCCCAAGTTCACTTTTCTGACTTTCTAGCGCGGCTAATACATGATGGAGTGACAATCACGTCTCATATTCATCAGCGCAGTTCCGCCTGCCGTTAGGCGTTCATCCGTTTGGGAAAACGTTGCCGGGGTGAGCGGCTATAACACTTCACATTCATCGCCTCTCATCTCCGAGCCAGACCATGTGGAACGGTTTGAAGTTAGATGGCAATGGATGGTCAGTTGTTGATCCATATCAATGGACAAACGTGAATATGGGTATGCCGCGAAGGCTACCCAAAACTATGCGCCCCGCATCCGGCTTTACGCCATGCTTGATCCACTTTCAAAGCTGGAAAATGGGCGCGCGATTGAATTTTCTGTGAACGACAGCGGGGGACTGACCTTATTTTATTACTCTGGGGTCAGCACGTCGCTTCCGCATGAGCAGAGGCTTGAAAGGCAATTCCAAAAACAGAAGAGCCACGTGTTCGCAACAGCTCATATTCTGTCGTACGTCTCGCATCTGACATTAAACTGGGGTGCAAGAACTCAATTACGCTAATGCTTTTAGTTAAAAGCATGGATTGCATTTTTATGGCCTACGGTTCTGAAGATCATCGTAGCCATCTCGTTTTCAC
>JBCDFK010000383.1:0-3272 GCA_039178065.1 Pseudomonadota bacterium
GCCCGATGCCATTGATTTGGCTGAAGACCGCGACAGGTTCCAGAAATTGCTCATGAAGCTCGACCTTTTGCAACCGAAAAATGGCATTGCTCATTCGGTTGAGCAAGCGCGTCTGGTTGCTATGGGCTTGGGCTTTCCGCTCGTTGTCCGTCCATCATATGTGCTGGGCGGTCGGGCCATGCAGATCGTACGCGACGAACAGTCTTTGTCGACCTATTTGCTTGAGACAGTTCCCGAGCTTATTCCTGAAGATATCAAAGCACGCTATCCAAACGATAAAACCGGCCAGATCAACACGTTGCTCGGCACCAATCCGCTTTTGTTTGATACCTATCTACAAGGCGCTATCGAAGTCGATGTAGATTGTCTTTGCGATGGCGAAGATGTCTATGTTTCCGGTATCATGGAGCATATTGAGGAAGCAGGTATTCACTCTGGTGATTCAGCATGCTCCCTGCCCGTCAATACATTGTCTGATGATGTCGTCTCTCGCCTCAAAGAACAAACAAGCGCGATGGCAAAGGCGCTTGATGTTGGCGGTCTGATGAATGTGCAATATGCGATCAAGGATGACGAAATCTTCGTATTGGAAGTCAACCCACGTGCCTCGCGTACCGTGCCGTTTGTGGCCAAAACAATCGGACTTCCTATTGCCAAGATCGCTGCGCGCATCATGAGCGGCGAAACGCTGAGCGGTGCCATCAGCAATTATGGTGAACGCCGCACCGCTGAAGACTTCAAGCATATTGCCGTAAAAGAGGCCGTGTTCCCGTTTTCAAAATTCCCAGGCGTGGATACTTTGCTTGGCCCTGAAATGCGATCAACCGGTGAAGTTATCGGCTTAGATAATGATTTCGCGATGGCTTACGCAAAGGCGCAGCTCGGCGCGGGCGTTGTTCTTCCCAAAAACGGCAATGTGTTCATTTCAGTCAAAGATGGTGACAAAGAAGCCGCATTGGCATCAGCAAAAGTACTTTCTGGATTGGGCTACGGCATAGTTGCAACGGGCGGCACACAACGATATTTCGCTGAAAACGGCGTCGATGCTGTGAAAATCAATAAGGTTTTGGAAGGTCGTCCGCACATTGAAGACGCGATCCGCAACCGCGAAATTCAGCTGGTTATCAATACGACCGAGGGCAAAAAAGCGCGCTCCGACTCAAAATCGCTGCGCCGCGCCGCGCTGGAAAACAAAGTGCCATATTTTACAACAATGGCGGGCGCAAATTCCTGTACTCTAGCCATTGAAGCCCTTTCCAAGGGCGAAATGAAGGTGAGGCCTTTGCAGGCTTATTTCGCTTAATTTAGTCAAAGTTTACAAAAAGACTGGAAATCGGCCTTATTGCTTGCCATACTCTCTCTAACGGTTCCCGAGCGTCACCTCTGGGACCGTTTTTATTTGTAGACGAATGCGATGAAAATCGACGAGAAAGGATGGACCGATGGTTGAAAAGGTCCCAATGACACGCAAAGGCTTTGACGCACTCAACGAGGAAATTCGTTGGCGTCAGCAAGATGAGCGCCCAAGGATTATTGAAGCAATTGCGGAGGCGCGCGCCCATGGCGACCTTTCGGAAAATGCTGAATATCACGCTGCCAAGGAATCCCAATCCCACAATGAGGGCCGTATTTCCGAGCTTGAAGGTCTGATCGGCCGCGCCGATGTGATCGACGTTGCGACAATGACTGGCGATACTATTCGTTTCGGCGCAACCGTCACGCTCACCGATGACGATACGGGCGATGAAGTGACTTACCAAATTGTTGGCGACCAGGAGGCGGATCCAAAGGAGGGTCGTATTTCGATCTCTTCACCGATCTCGCGCGCGCTTATTGGCAAAACAGTTGGCGATTCAATTGAGGTAAAAGCACCTAAAGGTGATCGTGGTTATGAAATTGAGGCGGTAAAGTTCGTCTGATATTGCAGCAGCAAGCAAATCCGCGTTCGCTGTACGCCTAAGTTGGGCATTTTCAGCGGGCGCCTGACAGACATATTGTGGTTGTAACGCCCAATTATATTGGCTTTCATCCGCTGTTCGTTTGAGAGAACGATGTTAACTGGGTATATAAGCGAGCAAGCATTGCAAATGGGTATCTGAGTACTGATATTGTGCAAAAGTGAAACTCAAGATTTGGTGACGTGGATGTCCGACCCCAAAACAATTCATTCTCCTGTTCTCATTATTGGCTCCGGGCCTGCTGGCTACACGGCCGCAATTTATGCCGCAAGAGCTATGCTTAAGCCCGTCATGGTCGCCGGTTTACAGCAGGGTGGCCAACTTATGATCACCACGGAAGTTGAGAATTACCCTGGCTATGCCGAGGCTGTTGAAGGGCCTTGGATGATGGAGCAGATGCGGCAACAGGCAGAGAATGTCGGAACCCAGATCGAACAAGATATCATTACCGAAGTCGATTTGGATGTTCGCCCATTTAAGGCAATCGGCGACAGCGGCACAGTTTACACTGGCGACACGCTAGTAATTTGCACCGGCGCACAAGCTAAATGGCTCGGTATTGAGAGCGAACAAACCTATATGGGCTTTGGTGTTTCAGCCTGTGCAACATGTGACGGGTTCTTTTATCGGGGCAAAGAAGTGGTCGTTGTTGGTGGCGGCAATACAGCCGTCGAAGAAGCGCTTTATCTTTCGAACTTGGCTTCGAAAGTTACGCTGGTTCATCGCCGAGACGAACTACGCGCCGAGAGAATTCTGCAAGACCGCTTGATGAAGAAAGAGAATGTTGAATTTGCTTGGGATAGCGAAGTCACAGAGATATTTGGCGAGAAAACCAACCCTGCCCTTCCGGCAGCCGTAACCGGTGTGAAGCTCAAAAATCGCAATACTGGTGAAGTGACTGACCACCCGACCCATGGTGTTTTCGTTGCCATTGGGCATGCGCCAGCGGTTTCATTGTTTGAGGGCAAACTAAAGCAGAAGTCGAATAATTATCTTTGGACTGCGCCCGACAGCACTGCGACAAATATCGAAGGCGTGTTTGCTGCTGGCGATGTTACCGACGATATTTATCGTCAAGCCGTTACCGCAGCTGGCATGGGATGTATGGCAGCACTCGAGGCGGAAAAATATATCGCAGCGCAAGAACATCAATTGCAAGCTGCTGAATAGATTGGACAAAATGTGCCGCTAGATTGGGACAAACTGCGTGTATTCCACGCCGCTGCGCAAGCGGGTTCGTTTACCCATGCCGGTGAGACACTGCATATTTCGCAATCTGCGGTCAGCCGACAAATTTCTGCTTTGGAGCACGAA
>JBCDFK010000384.1:0-3267 GCA_039178065.1 Pseudomonadota bacterium
CTAAATCAGTGGCTGCGGGGCTGCGATCAGGGTTCGTCTCCTGCCCACCGGGCTATGTGAACCGCGTGATGAATGCGCATCGGTTAATCACCGGAAGCGCACCGCGCGCCATGAAAGAGATAGCAGCACGGCTTATTTTATCTGGGCAAGCTGATGATATTCGGTCCCGTGTTGCGGTTGAAAATGCATCACGTATTGAAAAAGTCTGCGCTGCACTGGAAGGCTTAGAGTTTAAGAGCGATCCGCGCTGCCCGTTTGTTTGGTTTCGTCTGCCGGAACCATGGGTGCCCAGCACATTTTGTAAGGCTGCTCGCGCACATAACGTTGTGGTGGAAGAAGCCGATGAATTTAAAGTTGGCCAAATAGATCGGACGATCCCATATATTCGACTGGCGATCACTGGGGAACTCAAAGCTGAGCGTGTTGATGAAGGATTGGCGGCCATCAAGCAATTGCTGCATCAGCCTGCGCTTGCTTATGATACCTCAGAATAGCCAAAAGGCGACAGAATTGCTTTAAATGCTGTGGTTTGGGGCAATTTGGCCTGTTGTGCGCGGCACCAATCGGCTATGCGAGCACCATCACAGCCACAGCCAGGTTTCGCGTAATACGCCATGACAATCAACAATACTGCACCGATCACCGAAGAGCTCATTTCAAAACATGGCCTCAGCCCTGAAGAATATGAGCGCATTCTCGAACTAACCGGGCGGGAACCATCATTTACCGAACTGGGAATCTACTCGGCAATGTGGAATGAGCATTGCTCATACAAGTCTTCAAAAAAGTGGCTGCGCACACTACCAACAACCGGCCCTCAGGTGATCCTTGGACCCGGCGAAAACGCGGGCGTTGTCGACATTGGTGACGGTGATTGCGTTGTTTTTAAAATGGAAAGCCATAACCACCCGTCTTACATCGAGCCCTATCAAGGTGCAGCAACCGGCGTTGGCGGTATTTTGCGCGATGTGTTCACCATGGGTGCACGGCCAGTTGCAGCAATGAATGCTTTGCGGTTCGGCGCACCAGACCATGAGAAAACCAAGCATTTGGTTTCTGGCGTTGTCGCGGGTGTTGGTGGCTATGGCAATTCTTTCGGTGTACCCACAGTTGGCGGTGAGGTTGAATTCAACGCTCGCTATAATGGCAATTGTCTCGTTAATGCATTTGCTGCGGGCATTGCAAAACAGGATGGTATTTTTCTTTCTGAAGCCAAGGGTGTGGGGATGCCAGTCGTGTATCTGGGCGCTAAGACCGGCCGCGACGGTGTTGGCGGCGCAACTATGGCGTCTGCTGAATTTGACGAGACGATTGAAGAGAAACGCCCCACGGTGCAAGTGGGTGATCCCTTCACTGAAAAGTGCCTGCTTGAAGCATGCCTTGAGTTGATGAAGACTGGCGCTGTTATTGCTATCCAAGATATGGGCGCCGCTGGCCTGACGTGTTCGGCCGTTGAAATGGGCGCTAAAGGCGACTTGGGCGTAGAGCTCTATCTCGATGATGTACCCGTGCGCGAAGAGCGCATGACAGCATATGAGATGATGCTGTCAGAAAGCCAAGAGCGCATGCTGATGGTGCTCGATCCATCAAAAGAAGCAGAAGCGAAAGCAATTTTTGTTAAGTGGGGTTTGGATTTTGCCGTCGTTGGCAAAACCACCGACGATAAGCGGTTTCGGGTTTTCCACCAAGGCGAAGAAGTTGCAAATCTACCGATCAAAGAATTGGGTGATGAAGCGCCGGAATATGATCGTCCTTGGATTGAACCCGGGCTTTGGCAGCCTATGGGTGCGTCCGAGTTTCCGGAGCCCGAAGACTATGACAAAGCGATAATATCTATCATTGGATCGCCCAATATGTCTTCGCGCCGCTGGGTTTGGGAGCAATATGACACACTTATTCAAGGCAATTCCTTGCAGCTACCAGGTGGTGATGCGGGCGTGGTTCGGGTTGATGGCCACGAGACAAAGGCATTGGCATTCTCGTCGGATGTCACGCCGCGCTACTGTGAAGCAGACGCTTATGAAGGTGGCAAGCAAGCCGTTGCAGAATGTTGGCGGAACATTACTGCAACGGGCGCCGATCCATTGGCATCAACTGATAATTTGAACTTTGGTAATCCGGAGCGCCCTGAAATAATGGGGCAATTCGTCAAGGCAATTGAGGGCATCGGCGAAGCATGTGCAGCGCTTAATTTCCCGATCGTGTCAGGCAATGTTTCGCTTTACAATGAGACCTTTGGTGAAGCCATTTTACCGACACCAACCATCGCCGGTGTTGGGCTTCTGCCTGATTGGACGCAGATGGCGCGCATCAATTCTATGAATGATGGAGATGTCATCATTTTGCTTGGCGGCAATGGAACGCATCTCGGACAATCCGTCTATATTGATATTGTCCATGACCGCCAAGACGGTCCGCCGCCACCGGTCGATTTGAAAGCTGAAAAGCGCAATGGCGATTTTGTTCGCTCGGCAATCCGAAACAATCAGGTCACATCATGCCACGATCTGTCCGATGGCGGTCTCGCTATCGCGCTTGCTGAGATGTGCATTACATCGGGCAAAGGCATGAATGTCGTGGTGGGTGAAGAAGAACCCATGCACGCATTGCTGTTTGGAGAAGACCAAGCACGCTATTTGATCACTGTGCCCGTTGATATGGCGCGGTTTTTACAAATAAATGCAGCCGATGCCGGTGTGCCGTTTAATGTGCTTGGGTCGGTCGGTGGTGAGATGCTGCATATTGAAGGTTCAACGACTGCAAATATTGCAGTAAGCGCGCTAAAATCAGCCCACGAGGGTTGGTTCCCAGACTATATGGATGGATGAGAATATAGTTCAATTGGAACAATTGGACATGTCCACTTAGGCATTTCTCGTTGCGCGATGATTGATTGCCACGCTATTGTTCCTAAATGAATCGCTACAAGCTCATTTGAGGAATTTGACCATGCCGATGAATGCCAAAGACATCGAAAAGATGATCCAGGATGCAATTCCTGATGCTAATATTACGATCCGCGATTTGGCAGGCGATGGCGATCACTATGCGGCGGAAGTCGTATCGGCCAGCTTCAAGGGACTAAGCCGAGTAAAGCAGCACCAAATGGTCTATGCAGCTCTTCAAGGCAATATGGGCGGCGTGCTTCATGCCTTGGCGTTGCAAACTAGCGCGCCGGATTAGTTTTAGAGCGCCATTGAGACTGGTAATATTGTTTGGACAGCACTAAATACCGATCAACGTAATTCATAATTGACAGGACAATGC
>JBCDFK010000385.1:0-3267 GCA_039178065.1 Pseudomonadota bacterium
GGCGTGATCGACGATGTTGTCGTGTTGTCAGATTGGCTGGCCACAGACGACGGTGCATGCTGCAAAATTCTCGGCACGCTAACACCTGACATGAAGATCAATGGTGAAGGCGCTGGTATTGCAATTCGTAAAGGTGAAGACGAGCTTCGCACGAAGTTCAACGCCGCAATCGATGCAATTATTGCAAACGGCACATATAAAGAAATCAACGACAAATACTTCGAATTTGACGTTTACGGCGGCTGATTTAGCTGTCTAAAATTCTGAATTCGGCGGAAGTGCTTAGAGTCTTCCGCCGGAATCAACACAAGTTTCTGAGGGGAATTGCGTGATTGCTTGGGAGTTGTTGGGTTTCGGCGACACGGGCTATGGTGACACCATCGCCATGGGTGTTGTGGTCACTGTATCGCTGGCACTGGCAACGCTACCCATAGGTTTGGCACTTGGCTTCTTTGTTGCTCTTGCCAAACAATCCACCGAATGGTCGCTACGCGCCGCTGCTGATATCTACACCACGATTTTTCGCGGGCTACCTGAACTCCTAACGCTTTTTCTCATTTACTATGGCATGCAAATTGGCGTGCAGCAGTTGATTAAGGCGTTGGGCCTTGATGTCAGTTTTGAGTTCAACACCTTTGTAGCAGGCGTCATCACACTTTCATTTGTGTTTTCGTCATACGCATCAGAGGTCTTTCTTTCCGCATTTCGTGCCATTCCCAAAGGACAATATGAAGGCGGATTTGCCCTCGGCATACCCAAGCCAAAAGTCATGCGCTTGATTATTCTACCGCAACTCATTCGCATCGCGCTTCCAGGCTTGGCAAACCTCTGGATGCTCTTGTTAAAAGACACAGCCCTCGTTTCAGCTATTGGCTTGAATGACATCGTGCGGGAAACACGTGTTGCGGCTGGATCAACCAAGGAAGTGTTTCTCTTCTCAAGCGTTTCCTTCTTCCTCTTCTTGGTTCTCGCGCTTCTCTCTTCAATTGTGATCTCGCGCATTGAAGCCTTTGGTAAAAAGGCGGATACAAGATGAAATATGTTGCTACCTCGATGATCGAACAGCAGGCACCGCCACCAGCCGTGGCGCGAAAATGGAACGGCGCGCGCATCACCGGAAACCTACTGATGGTGTTCTGGCTATTGGCCGGCATCGCACTTGTTTGGTATTTATTCTCGGCATGGAGCCCGTCCAAGGTTGATCGCTACGGTGTCAAATACTTGACCGGTTTGCTCACGACAATTCAGTTGGTGGTAATCTCAATTACCATGGGCGCCATTCTATCTATTCCAATCGCCTTTGCACGGATGTCATCAAACAAAATCATCGGTGCCATTGCCTATGGATATGTCTACCTGTTTCGCGGCACGCCATTGCTTGTACAGCTGTTTCTCATTTATTTTGGATTGGGCGCGTTTCTCGCAGAGTACAGAGGTATCTTCCAAGAATATGGGCTTTGGAAATATTTACGAGAAGCTTGGTACTACGCACTTCTCGCGTTCACACTAAACACGGCGGCCTATCAAGCAGAAATTCTACGCGGCGCCATTGAAAGTGTACCAAAAGGCCAGTGGGAAGGCGCAAGCGCGCTCGGAATTTCCAAAGTCCTTGCTTTCCGTAAAATCATCCTGCCACAGGCGTTAATTGTTGCTCTACGACCCTATGGCAACGAAATTGTTCTTATGCTGAAAGGCTCGGCTATTGTCGCACTAGTTACAGTGCTTGATCTCATGGGAGAAACCCGCCGCGCCTTCTCACAAACATACGATTTCCAGGCTTATATATGGGCGGCAGTCTTCTACCTCATTATGGTCGAGAGTCTACGCAATGTATGGAGCTGGCTGGAGCAAAGACTGACACGCCATCTGAAGCGCTAAGCCTTTTCAGTTACCATATAGTCGAGCGGCATTTCCGTCGTGTATTTGATCTGCTCCATGGCAAATGCTGATGAAACATCGCGAATTTCGATCTTTGCAATCAGCCTTTTGTAGAAATCATCAAAAGCAGCAATATCCGGTACAACCACACGCAGCAGATAATCGACCTCACCGCTCATGCGATAAAATTCAACCACTTCTGAAAATTCAGCAATTACTTCAGAAAAACGTTTTAGCCATTCCACCGAATGCGTATTGGTTCGAATAGACACAAATACAGTCACGCGCGCATTGATTGCCTCGCTATCAAGAAGAGCAACACGCTTCCTGATAACCCCTTCTTCCTCAAGTTTTTGAATTCGGCGCCAACATGGCGTTGTCGATAGCCCAACTTTTTTTGCGACATCGGCAACGGCAATGGTTGCGTCTTCCTGCAAAAGCTTGAGAATCTTCCTATCCAAACGATCCATTTGCGCAATATCTTTCTAAATATAGGTTTTGAAATTCAACTTTGAGCAAAACTATTCTAATTTTTTGAATATTGCTATAGCAAATCGCTTATGCGCGAACGCAATACCGGCAACAAATCATCGGCAAACCATTGATTGCGCCTGAGCCAGGCATTGTTGCGCCAAGATGGATGCGGCATCGGTAAGATAGTTGGATGACCAGCATCAAAATATTCACGCCACGCTGCAACGGTTTCAGTCATGTTTCGCTTGCGTTTGCCACCCAACTGATAAGCTTGCGCATACTGCCCAATCGTCAAAATCAACTCCAGCTGCGGCATGGCTTGGAAAACTTCGTCATGCCAGCGAGTACGGCACTCTTTGCGCGGTGGTAAATCTCCTCCGTTCTTATCATAACCCGGAAAGCAAAACCCCATGGGAACAATCGCTATTTTTGAAGCATCGTAGAACGTCGCCTCGTCAACACTCATCCACTCGCGTAGCCTGTCTCCCGATGGATCGGTAAACGGCTTTCCCGACCGGTGGACACGCATGCCAGGCGCTTGTCCCGAAATGCATATGCGGGCAGTTGAAGATATGACACACACTGGATTGGGTTCGTGTGGTAGTCGCGTTTTTTCCGGCTCGTCGCGGCAAGTCCGGCATTGTTTGATAGCTTCTGAGAGCTCTTCAATACTCATGGCTTATAACTGCTCCTAGCTCGAATTCTCGCAGCCCAAGCGTGCAAATTTTCTAGCTCCTCCGGATATACAATCTTGGCAGGTTTGGAAAAATCCATTGCGATAATTGCCGTAATATCCGCAACTGTAAATGCATCGCCACATACATATTCGTTATCCGCCAAATGCTTATTCAGAAGTTCAGCAAACCACAGTGCTTTAGGACGGTTCGCTTCGCCCCAGCTAGAAATTTGTGGCAC
>JBCDFK010000386.1:0-3260 GCA_039178065.1 Pseudomonadota bacterium
ATCATGAACAAGATCACGGTATAGACCAGACCCATTATTACAGCGGCATCGTTGTACAAAAACTCTATTGGTGAGCCGATAATACCGGCCCATTGCAAACTGCTTGAAACGACGCCGGTTTCTCGTAGCAACAAAATCCAGCCGAAAGCACGGATCAAATCGCTTACCCAAAGTGGAATCAGACACATCAGAAACAAGGCGCCACGGCTGCGTTTGCCAGCGATCTTGGCGATGTAATATGCAATTGGAAACCCAAGAAAGAGCGCTAACACGGTGACCAATAGAGACATAGAACCGGTGCGCAAAAGTGTGTTCCAGTAAATGGGCTCAGTGAAGAAATTGATGTAGTTGGAAAATCCAAATTCATAAACGCGCGGCGCCACTTTTTCGCGCAATGAAATGACCAGCATTCCAGCATGCGGCAGCAAAATTAGCAGCAATATCCAAAGCGCAAATGGTGCAAACAAAAGATAAAGAGATAGGCGTCTGATGTCTTTTTGCACGCTCTAATCCTCCATCACTCAACAAAGCACATTGTTTGGCTGGAGGCCCATTCTAAGCGTACCGCTTGCGTGGGTTTTAGATCTTCGGTTCCACCGGTTAGCACGACATCTGCTTCGATCAATTCACCGGCATTGTCGCGCACAAGCACGCGGCTGTTTGCTCCGTTGAAAAGGATACTGTCGACCGTGCCTTCGATTGAATTGCTGTTGGTTTTTGAAGCTGAAGACTTCTTGCTTTGCTTCTGAGCATCAATGAATTCGGGCCGAACATAGATGCTGACTTTATCTCCCTTATTTGGGACGCCAGTGCCACGAACTGAGCCAGTTATTTTCAAGCCGGCCTCTGTCTCGACTTTGACTTCCGAGCCAGAATGCTCGATCACCTTGCCAGACCAGCGGTTGGTATCGCCCACAAACCCAGCCACAAAGGCGGCCGAAGGGTCGTGATAAAGTTCTTGCGGCGTGCCAGTTTGAACAAATTTACCTTCGTTCATGATCGCCACGTTATCTGACATGACCAGCGCTTCTGATTGATCGTGAGTAATGTAAACGAATGTCGTATCAAACTGGTGCTGCAACAGTTTCAGCTCAATTTTCATGGCCTCGCGCAGTTTCAAGTCCAGCGCGCCAAGTGGCTCATCTAGTAGCAAAACGTCAGGGTCGAGAACCATGCAGCGGGCAATCGCAATACGTTGTTTTTGACCGCCCGACAATTGAGTTATCTCTCGATTTGCGACATCGGGAAGCGAGATGCGCTCAAGCACATCATGTACTTTGATTTTGATTTCGTCTTTTGAGACGCCGTTACACCGCAATCCGTAAGCAATGTTTTCGTAGACATTCATCATCGGAAAAAGCGCCAAATGCTGGAAGACCATTTTCACATTGCGCTTATTTGGTGGTGTCGCAACAACCGACTTTCCCTTGATGCGGATGTCGCCTGAATCGGGTGAATCAAACCCCGCGATCATGCGCATAAGGGTGGTTTTGCCGCATCCAGAGGGTCCTAGAATTGAAAAGAACGACCCTTTGGGAATATCCAGCGAAACATCATCAACCGCACGCACAGATCCAAAATGCTTCTTAACCGAGATGCATTGAAGATCGTTTTCAGCGGTGGAGTGCATCGGAATTCCAGAATTTAGTTTTTAGATATTTTGTTCGTCATGGCAGCCACGCGCTGGTTTCGCGCGTGGCCACATTTTTCTTTGAAGATACAGCTACGACTTGCCTTTACTCGGCGCCCGTTGCTGCTTTGATCTTCTCAAGTGTCTTTCCTTCCATATCTTCAACACCAGGAGGAATATTCGCGAAGAACTTCAGATTGTTGATGTCATCTTCTGTGAAGGCTGCATTGACGGCGGCTTTCTTGTCCGCTGGCAGCAAATCCAGACCATCATTTACCGCAGCAATTGCGCCGGTGCTGGCTGACATGATTGATACATTTTCTGGTTCAAGAACGAAGTTGATCCATTTGTAGGCTGCATCGTCGGCTTCTGCTTTGCGTGGAAGCGCGAATGTGTCGATCCAGGCCAATGCACCTGTTTTCGGTGGTACAAAAACGATATCAGTGTTTTGTCCGTAAAGCTTGTACGCCGTTGAATCCCATGTTTCAGACGCAACGATCTCACCAGATAGCATCATGGCAGAAAGGTCATCGCCACCTTTCCAATATGCTTTAAGGTTGGGTTTGCAGTCGATTAGTTTTTCAGCGACC
Organism: Pseudomonadota bacterium; assembly: GCA_039178065.1. Taxonomy (GTDB): domain Bacteria; phylum Pseudomonadota; class Alphaproteobacteria; order Rhizobiales; family Rhizobiaceae; genus Ahrensia. Next base: position 2,221 of record JBCDFK010000386.1, read on the forward strand.
TTGTCCAGAATTTCTTGGTATTTGTCCAAGTCTGCATAGGCGGCAAAGGGATCTTCGCCCATATCAAAAGCTGTACCGAGCAAGATCGTGCGTCTCAGGCGCATTGATGTTTTGCCGGCATATTTGGGATCGCAAAGATCGCCCCAACCCGCCAAGTCGGGTGCTTTTGTTTTATCCGCCATCAGGCCAGATGTGCCCCATTGGTGAGGGACAGCATAGACTTCCCCATCAATTGTGGTGTTAGCCTTCACGCCATCAAGAAGTTTTGCCTGCATTTGCGATGTGTCGATTTTCGACAAATCAAGCGGCTTGTAGATGTTGTATTCTTGTTGAGCGGCGAAAATACGATCATGGCTTGGTTGTGCAAGATCAAAGCCGGCGCCACCTGTTGCCCGCAATTTTGCGACCATTTCTTCGTTGTTAGAGAATGTCACTTCCACTGTGATGTCGGGATACTTTGCCTCGAATTTTTTGATGAGCTCGTCCGGAGCGTATGAACCCCAGGTCAAGAGGCGAAGTGTTTCTGCCTGCGCGGCAGTTGTCATGACGGTGGCTGCCATAAGACCAGCCATTACCAATTTAATGATCATTCGTTTTCTCCCTCGTAAAATTGCAATTCTGCCCAAGATTTTGGAGCAAATACTCGCGACGTTAAAAAATGGTAGCGCCTTATTGGTATTCGACGCATATCCATTCTCGATATAGTTCCATACCAATTTACAATGGCGCTGCGTCAGGACTACATCACGTTTTGGTCGTTCGCGCCATAGCGCAACTATCCAAATCGCATGGTTGTCACCTATCTGTCATTTATCAAATTGAAATGCCTCATTGGCGCAAAGCATGGCTGGCCAAAGCCAATACTCGCGTTTTTGTCTGGCACTTATTCAACTGTCGAACTCGCTGAGTTGATAGCGTGCGTTGTTCAGCCAATCAGGGTTGATTTCAACGCCCCAGCCAGGTGCATCAGTTACGGTTGCTTTTCCATCGCTTATTTCAAATGGATCATTGACGAACAAGTTCTCCTGCCAAGGATAGTA
>JBCDFK010000387.1:0-3238 GCA_039178065.1 Pseudomonadota bacterium
GCTGCTCAATCGTCCACTTTTTCTCGCCAACAAGTTTCAATGAACCCACCATTGACCGCACCTGATTGTGCAAAAAACTCCGTGCGAATACGTCAAAATATATCTGATTACCCTCGCGCATGACATTTAAACGGTCGAGCGTTTTTATAGGAGATTTTGCCTGACATTGGGCCGCGCGAAACGTTGTAAAATCGTGGTGCCCAACCAAATGTTGCGCCGCCTCATGCATCAGCTCTGCACTAAGCTCACGTCGCACCCACCAGGCTCGCTCCCGCTCCAATGCTGGCGGCGTTGGCTGGTTTGTGATGCGGTAAAGATAATGCCGGGCCGTTGCTGAAAACCGCGCATGGAAATCATCTGTAACTTTTTCGCATGATAAGATGGAAACTGGTTCGGATTCAATCATCAGGTAATTGTTGATGGCGTCACGAACGGTTTTCGCATCCCAGTCCTTAGTCAAATCTGCGTGGCACACTTGGCCAAATGCATGCACACCTGCATCAGTGCGACCAGCAACCTGCATCGTCACTTCTTCTTGGCTGAATTTTTTGATCGCTTCTTCGATAGCGGTTTGCACGCCACGACCATTTTTCTGCCGCTGCCAGCCCACATAGGGTGTGCCATCATATTCAACGATCAACTTATAGCGCGGCATGGATCCCTCGAAGTTTTCAACGCCTGATATGGTGCCATTGTGCAAATGTCTAGCGCACAGCTGTAATCGGCGCGCCGCGTGCGAACTCTGCTGCAGTCATCGCTTTAGATCCTGCTTTTTGCACTTTGGTCAATATAACGGCACCTGAAGCACATCCGATGGCGAGTTCTCCATTGATCAACTGCACTGACAGCGATGCCAGTTTGCTATTTTCATCGCACCTGCTGCCGAGAAGTTTCACCCGTTCCCATTTATCGCCAAATTGCATCTCGCACCAAGCACCGGGAAATGGCGCCAGCCCACGAATGATGTTGTGTGTTTCAAGAGCGCCTTTATCAAACGCTATTTTTGCTTCGGATTTATCGATCTTTGCGGCATAGAGCACGCCCTCCTCGGGCTGTGGAGAAAGTGCGATGCGGCCACCTTCTAGCGCTGCCATCGCCTTCACCATTAAATTTGCGCCCAACACTGACAGCGTATCATGCAACTCGCCTGTGGTGATATCGGGGTCGATCGCAAAACGTTCGCTCATGGCAATGTCGCCTGTATCTAGGCCTTCATCCATTTTCATTACCATCATACCCGTGTGGGAATCGCCCGCCATGATGGCGCGTTGTATAGGCGCTGCACCACGCCAACGCGGCAATAGAGAGGCATGTCCATTGTAACACCCAAGTTGGGTGCCTTCCAAAATCGGTGCTGGCAATAATAGGCCATAGGCAACGACCACAGCGACATCGGCGTTGAGCGCAGCAAACGCTGTTTGCTCATCGTCTGACTTCAGCGATTTGGGTGTTCTTACCTCGATGCCCAGTTTTTCAGCGGTTTCTTGAACGGGAGACTTTTTTAGTTCAAGCCCGCGACGCCCCGCCGGTCTCGGTGGCTGAGAATAGCATGCCGCAATTTCGTGACCTGCATCGATAAGCGCTTGAAGGGTTGGAACCGAAAATGCTGGCGTTCCCATAAATATAATGCGCATCAATGATATCTCTGCTGTGAATGCTAAAATTGCAAATATAATCGAAACTTGTCGTTCATTGGAACCGGGTTAACACTATGTGAAGGGGAAAGACAAAAAGCAGACAAGGATGGGCAGACATGCTTAAACAAAACCAAAAGTTCGGTCGTTTATCTCCAGCGTATATTTCTTATGAAAGAGTTCACAATGGAGAGGTTTCCAAAGCTGAAAAGTTGCAAAACGGACAAATAACATCGCGTGGTGAGAAAATCGCCGTTTGGACTGCTTATTTCACCTTGGTTTTTGCAACCATCGTTATTTTTTCGCCAGAAGCTGCCCTGGCAGCAGTACAAACAGCAAAAGAGCTGATCCTTTAGAGAGGGCGCTGTTTTGCTAGCTTCTTGAACTTACGAATTACCATCTCGCGTTTAAGTTTTGACAAATAATCGATAAACAAAGCGCCATCGAGATGATCGATTTCGTGTTGAAGAACAGTTGCCAGCATCCCGTCAGCCTTGATTGTCTTTTGTTCGCCAGACAGATCTAGATACTCCACCGTCACTTCAGCAGGCCGCTCAACCTCCGCATAAATGTCGGGGATCGATAGACACCCCTCTTCGTAAACATTTGGGGTGTCTGATTTCTGGACGACAACCGGATTAATGAATACCTGCGGATTTGGCTCCTCGTCTTTTTCTGACACATCCACTGTTAACATGCGAATGGGTTGTGCAACTTGAATTGCCGCTAAACCGACACCCGGTGCATCATACATTGTGGCCAGCATGTCATCAGCGAATTTACGCAATTCTTCGTCTACTCGCTCGACCGGTTTAGAGGTTGTACGCAATATGGGGTCGGGAATGATAACAATCGGTAGAACAGCCATGAGCTTCACCTAAGATTTACAAGCTCAATCGTCAATATGGTGCGGCGCGCGAATCGTCTATGATGATTGAATGAATGTTACAATCGACTTTGATCAGCCTGCATTTCAGTTGGGTACAACTACGTTTTCATACGGCGAACTATTGATCATTGCTGCCATCCTATTGGCGGCGCTTGTACTTGTGTCTGTCGTCATCAGTTGGCGCAATGCAAAAAGCAGGCAAGCGGAAGTTGCGCTAGCTAAGCAGCAAGCAACAGAAGCAGAAGAGCGCGTTTCTGAAATTCTAAAAAGCCAAGCAGAGATGCAGGGGCGTCTTTCCAGTATCGCCGAAGTTTTCGGATCGCGCCAAAACGAAGTCAATGAATCCATCAACAAGCGCCTAGATTCGATGACATCACGCATCGGCCAGACCATGAGCGAACAACAGAAGGCCACGCATGAGAACCTCAGCAAACTACAAGAGCGATTGGCTGTAATTGATAAGGCTCAGGACAATATTAGCCAATTAGCAGGCAATGTCGTCGAACTGCAGTCGATCTTGTCGAACAAGCAAACCCGTGGTGCATTTGGTCAAAGTCGGATGGAAACGATTATCGCTGATGGTTTGCCGTTGGGCGCATTTGAATTTCAAACGATGAAGCGCGCGAGGTGGCTCTTCTTCTTGGCCTCCTCGGCGACCTTGAGCGCGCCCATCGCGTCGCCCTGCTCCATCGGTCCGGACACCTCGGCGGCAAAC
>JBCDFK010000388.1:0-3237 GCA_039178065.1 Pseudomonadota bacterium
TTCCATCCCAACCCGTCCTGAAATTGGTTCAATGGGCCCGCTTAAAGCCATAGCAATCGAAGATGATGTGATGGTGCCACCTGCGACGGTGCAGCGAATAGATCATTTGTATCAAGGTGTTGATATCGAACACAGTCTCCTAAAGCCTTCAGATTTCGGCCTAAAGCGAGTTGGTCATTATAAGGTATTTTCACCTGCCTGTGCTGCCATGTGGCCGGCAATTATTGCCTGAGGCAATGATATCAAGGCCACCGACCTAGAGCACAAAATTATCGACCACCAAACCAAAACCGCCCATCAATCGAATAACTTCGGGCGCTGGTCTGTCTGACGTGAATAGTGCTAGGTCGCTCTCGCCAGCGGTTCGCTTTGTGAATTCAATATTCTCAGCAAGCGATAATGTGCGACGCGCGATGGCTTCGCACGTATCGATCCAATCGACAGGCCAAGGAGCGGTTTTGCGCAAACGATTTACCAAAAACGGGTAGTGCGTGCAGGCTAGCACCACAATGTCGGTGCGCTTCCCGTCTTTTTCGACAAAGCATGGGGCGGTTTCTTTGCGGACAGTCTCTTCATCAACAAAACCGGTGCGCATATATGTTTCGGCCAGCTCAGCCAGGTTTTCGCTGCCGACCAAACGCACATGGCATTGCGTAGCGTACTGCTTGATGAGGTTTCTTGTATATTGACGTTTTACGGTGCCAGGCGTCGCCAAAATCGTAACGAGGCCGGATTTGGTTCGTTCGGCTGCTGGCTTCACTGCCGGAACGGTGCCAACGAAAATTTCATCGGGAAAATTCTTTCGCAGATGTTCAATTGCAAGCGTTGATGCCGTGTTGCATCCGATAACAATCATGCCCGGATTGTACTTCTCGATCAATCGTCCAAAAAGTTTGGTCATACGGCTGAGGAGTGCCTCTTCTTCCCAGGCGCCATAGGGGAAAGCCGCATCGTCGGCCACGTAGATATATCGCACGGTTGGCAGAATAATCCGCATTTCTTTTAGCACTGAAAGACCGCCAATGCCGCTGTCGAAAATCAGGACTGATGAATTGCGTACTTCATTCATCGTTCACGTCTTCCTTTTGTCCCGATCGGTGCGCATCATCACCGGGATTGCCAGAACCACGCGGTGATTGTCGTGTAAATCGATCCAGTGACGATATTACGCCGCGCAACACGCGGATTTCTTCTGATGAGAAACCGGGGCGAGATAGCACTGCGCGCAGATTTTCCGTCAAAATAGGTTTCTTTTCATCGGTTCGAAAATATCCCCTGCCATCAAGTGCATCTTCTAGTTGATTGAACAGGCCGAACAAATCATCTTTTGAGGCTTCTTGAAATGATGGACCGTTGAATGGCAACGCTTCACGCTCAGCATCCGCAGTCTTGAGAAACTCATAGCTCATCAGAAGTACCGCTTGTGCAATGTTCAATGAAGCATAGGCCGGATTGACCGGGAAAGTGACAATGTCATCTGCAAGGCTTACTTCCTCGTTGCGTAAGCCAATACGCTCACGCCCAAACAGGAGGCCTGCACCCTGCCCTGCTTTGAATCGCTCACGCAGGTTTTGGCTTGCCTCTACCGGGCCCAATACCCTCTTGAAGCCGTCACGTTTGCGGGCAGTTGTCGCCACAACATAGTTTAAGTCGGCGATAGCATCGCGAAGTGTTGGAAATATTTTAGCCTGCTCCAAAACATAGACAGCACCGCTCGCCGCGCTTGTAGCAGCTTGACTGGGCCAACCATCGCGCGGATTGACAATACGCAAATCAATGAGGCCGAAATTGGCCATGGCGCGGGCAGCCATGCCGATGTTTTCACCAAGCTGTGGTTCAACCAGAATGACTGATGGACCTTCTGCTAACAGTCCTTCTTTGTGGTTTGTTCCTGCCATTTGCTCGTTTTATTGAAACCCATACAAAACTTCGATTTGTCATATGCTCCGGCTGGTACAAAGTCACCCGCAAATTCACAAGTGGTTCAGGAGATTGCTATGCTGTCGGCCGCATTCATTTTCACAGAAGGCAATTTGGATGATGAGTTCTTTCGGCTCGATGGCCTCATCGAACAAGCTGCCAATGATACCGATGGTTTTATCGGCAAAGATAGCTGGGTGGATCCGAAGACGAACCGCCGCAACTCCACCTACTTCTGGCGCGATGATGCAGCGCTGAAGGCATTCTCGAGGAATGAGCTACACTTAGAAGCCAAACGACAATATCAAAAATGGTATGATGGCTTTCATGTGATTATTTCACGCGTCGAGAAAACCTATGGCGATGGCGCGCTGACGACATTTATGCCTGATGAGCGCGCCAAATTTAGAAACAAATAGCGTCAAGCGGCTTTATCCGCCGCTTCTACTTTATCTAGTGTCGCAGCGAGTTTGGCGACTGCTGCGTCAATGTCATCAAGCTTGTCTAGTCCAAACAGGCCTAAGCGAAATGTTCTGAAGTCTTCTGGTTCATCGCACATCAGCGGAACACCGGCTGCAATTTTCATGCCTTGAGCAGCAAATTTGGACCCGTTCTGCTTCAGCGGATCTTCTGTATAGCTCACCACCACACCTGGCGCCTCAAACCCTGGCGCTGCAACGCTTTTTATGCCGCGTTCTGTGAGCAACGCTCTTACTTTGCGACCCAGTTCTGCTTGGCGATTTTTGATTTCATCAAAGCCCTGCTCTTTAGTTTCTTTCATGGCATCGAGAAAGCCGGCCAATGCATCCGTTGGCATCGTTGCATGATAGGCATGCCCGCCGCCCAGATAGGCCTGCATAATTTGATGCCATTTCGCCAAATCTACAGCAAAACTCGTACTCTTGGTTTCTTCCAACTGATTTACAGCGCGCTCTGAGAGCATCACCAATCCAGATGAAGGTGAAGCGCTCCACCCCTTTTGTGGTGCGCTGATGAGCACATCAACGCCAGTTGCTTTCATATCAACCCACATTGTTCCGGACGCAACACAATCCAGCACGAACAACGCACCCACTTCATGTGCGGCAGCGGCCACTTGGGTGATATAATCGTCCGGCAGCATAATGCCCGCGGATGTTTCCACATGTGGTGCAAACACAACATCGGGTTTGTTTTGATGAATGGCTTTGACAACGTCTTCAATTGGATGCGGTGCAAATGGTGCTGGTGCTTCATTGCCGATCTGGCGCGCCTTTAGCACTGTCGCTTCTTTCGGAATATCGCCAGCCTCAAAAATTTGTGTCCAACGATAAGAAA
>JBCDFK010000389.1:0-3231 GCA_039178065.1 Pseudomonadota bacterium
CGCGTTGGCAGCAAATGGATCTCTACAAGCGCTTGCGCGAACAGAGCAGCGGCCGTGAAAAATATGTGCTGCATGATGGCCCACCCTATGCAAACGGCAATCTTCACATTGGCCACGCGCTCAATAAGGTTCTCAAAGACGTGGTAACCCGCTCGTTTCAGATGCGCGGTTATGATTCCAACTATGTACCGGGTTGGGATTGTCATGGCTTGCCAATTGAATGGAAAATCGAAGAAGCCTATCGCGGCAAGGGCAAGAACAAAGACGATGTGCCAATCAATGAATTCCGCAAGGAGTGTAGAGATTTTGCGACCCATTGGGTGGGCGTTCAATCAGAAGAATTCCAGCGTCTGGGCGTTATTGGCGATTTCAAGAATCCCTATTTGACGATGAATTTTGAAGCCGAGGCCTTTATCGCCGGCGAGCTGATGAAATTTGCACAATCGGGCCAGCTTTATCGCGGATCAAAGCCTATTATGTGGTCTGTGGTTGAACAGACAGCATTGGCGGAAGCTGAAATTGAATACGAAATGTATGACAGCGACACCGTTTGGGTGAAGTTTCCGGTAGTTAGAAATGCGAATCCGGCTTACTATGAGGGCGAAGTTCAAAGCAACCATCGCCCGCCTCTGCTGGGCGCATCAGTTGTTATCTGGACCACGACACCTTGGACAATTCCTGCTAACCGCGCCGTTTGTTACTCGAGCCGCATCAATTATGGTCTGTATGAAGTGACTGCAGCGGAGTTCGATTTTGGCCCTCAACCTGGCGACCAACTCATATTTGCCGCGGCATTGGCACAAGAATGCTTTGATAGAGCCAAGCTTGAATTCAAAAAGATCCGTGATGTGGGTGCTGACGAGCTTAGGTTGGTTAAGCTTGCTCATCCACTCCGAGGCGTCGCGGACGGTTATGAGTTTGATGTCCCAATGCTCGATGGTGATCATGTAACCGATGATGCCGGTACTGGTTTTGTACATACGGCGCCAAGTCATGGCCGTGATGACTTTGAAATTTGGATGGCAAAAACCAAGCAGATCGAAGCGCAGGGCATAGAAACGCGCATTCCATTCACTGTCGATGACAAAGGTTTCTACACCGTAGATGTGCCCGGTTTCGGGCCAGATAGTGAAGAGGGCGCCGCCCAAATTATCGATCATAAAGGCAAAAAGGGTGATGCGAACAAACGTGTCATTGCAGCTCTGATAGAGAAAAACAATCTGTTCTCGCGTGGTCGCTTGAAGCACGAATATCCGCATTCATGGCGTTCCAAAAAACCGATCATCTTCCGGAACACACCACAATGGTTTGTCTATATGGACAAAGACGGCGTTGTTGGAGATGGCTCTGCCTCGAATATGGGCACATTGCGCCAGACAGCGCTCGCTGCCATCGATGAAACGCGGTTTGTACCTTCAGGCGGAAAAACACGCCTGCGCGGCATGATTGAAAGCCGTCCCGATTGGGTGCTTTCCCGCCAGCGTGCTTGGGGCGTGCCCATCTGCGTGTTCCGACACGAAGAAACCGGCCAAATCATCCCTGGCCCTGAATTTGACCGATCATCTGAGCTTTCCAGCCGCATCATGGATGCATTTAAGGCTGAGGGCGCGGATGCTTGGTACGCCGATGGTGCCAAAGAGCGTTTCTTGGATGGTTTTGTTGACGACATGGAAAACTGGACCAAAATCAATGACATCTTGGATGTGTGGTTTGATTCGGGTTCGACCCATGCATTTTGTCTTGAGCAGCGCGAAGATTTGAAATGGCCCGCTGATCTATATCTTGAAGGCTCTGATCAACACCGTGGTTGGTTCCACTCCTCCTTGCTCGAAAGCGCAGGAACGCGTGGACGTGCCCCTTATGATGCGGTGCTAACCCATGGTTTCGTGATGGCTGAAGACGGCACTAAGATGTCGAAATCAAAGGGCAATGTCGTCACGCCACAAGAGATCATCAAGCAATCTGGTGCAGATATTTTGCGGCTTTGGGTCGCCTCTTCGGACTATTCAGAAGATCTGCGCTTGGGCAAAACAATTCTGCAAACCAATATCGATAGCTATCGCAAGCTGCGCAACACACTGAGGTGGATGCTGGGTACTTTGGCCCATGATAAGGGCGAACAGGTCGCTTTTGCTGATATGCCGGAGCTTGAGCGTTTAATGCTGCATCGACTCTGGGAAATCGAAAAAATTGTGGTCAAAAGCTATGATAATTTCGATTTCAAACGCATCACGCGCACTTTGCTTGATTTTATGGTGTTGGAACTTTCAGCATTTTACTTCGATGTACGAAAAGATGCGCTCTATTGCGATGGTCCGTCATCCGTGCGCCGGAAAGCGGCTATGCAGGTCGTCGGTATTCTATTTGATCGTCTGGTTACTTGGATGGCGCCAATTTTGCCGTTCACCATGGAAGAGACTTGGCAGAACCGTTATTCAGATTCAGAGTCTGTGCATTTCGAACAATTCCGTACATGCCCAGATGAGTGGCAAGACGATGCACTTGCTTCGAAGTGGAAAAAAATTCGCACTGTGCGCCGAGTTGTAACCGGCGCACTTGAAGTTGAGCGTCGCGAAAAGCGCATTGGTTCCTCACTTGAAGCAGCGCCGACTGTCCAAATTACCGATGCTGAGTTAACCGCTGCGATTGAAGGGCTGGATATGGCCGAAATCTGTATAACGTCAGACATTACCATCACCACAGACGCGGTGGGAGCAGGTGCGTTTACGCTGGACGATGTGAAAGGCGTGGGTGTTGTGCCGACGCGCGCAGAAGGGCGAAAATGCGCTCGATCTTGGCGTGTAACCAATGATGTTGGAAGTGACCCGGAGTATCCCGACGTTTCCGCTCGAGATGCAAAAGTGCTGCATGAGCTAAAAGCGGCTGGAAAACTTTAGGGCTCAATAGGCGATCCGATTGCTCAAGGCTGTACTGTTATGTTATCAGCCATCATGAAATCGTCGGATTTGGGTGTAATTTGACGTTTTTATGAATGTGCGCGGGGCACATGACAGGACACAAATGGCGGGCAAGCCGATGAAATTTGACGATAAAATGAAGTCTGGCGTGAAATTAGCGCTTATTGTGGGCCTTGCTGGCGCAGTATCTGGCTGTTTTGGACCGACATATGGCACGGGTAAAACCTCTGGCGCTCAGCTCATGGAAGACCTTGGCGATTCACTGTCGCTCGGCAAAAAGAATAGAACAAGAATTGAATATGCACCGCGTCCA
>JBCDFK010000390.1:0-3229 GCA_039178065.1 Pseudomonadota bacterium
ACCCATCCGCTTTATCCGGATCAGGTACTACCAATCTGGGTGGCTAATTTCATCGTCACAGATTACGGGACGGGGGCCGTGTTCGGTTGTCCAGCGCACGACCAGCGCGATTTGGACTTCGCCCGAAAATACGATCTACCAGTCACAGACACATTCTTCGCGTTAGATGATGACACACCTGTCGGCAACGAAGCCTTTGTGCCTGCCAAAAGTGAAACAGTGCGATGGGTCAATCAACCAGCCGGTGTTGAGATGGCTACAGGTGCTGAGGCTGTTGAAAAAACGATTGATTGGGCCGAAGCCAATGAACTTGGCACCGCAAGAGAACAATTCCGGTTGCGTGATTGGGGCATATCACGTCAGCGCTATTGGGGTTGTCCGATCCCCATTATTCACTGCGACGACTGCGGCACAGTTCCTGTGCCCAAACAAGATTTGCCCGTCAAACTTCCCGATGACATTACATTTGATTTGCCAGGTAATCCGCTTGATCGTCACGAAGAATTCCTCAATGTCGACTGCCCATCTTGCGGAAAGCCAGCGCGCCGTGAGACTGACACAATGGATACTTTTGTGGACTCTTCGTGGTATTTCGCGCGCTTTACCGCGCCTACTGCGAATGATCCCACTGTGCCTGACATCGCGAATAAATGGTTGCCAGTCGATCAATATATTGGCGGCATTGAACATGCCATTTTACATTTGCTCTATTCTCGGTTCTTCACCCGCGCCATGAAAAAGGCCAGGCACCTTGATGTGTCCGAACCGTTCAAGGGCCTGTTCACGCAAGGCATGGTTGTTCACGAAACCTACAAGGACGAAACCGGATGGGTAACGCCAGCTGAAATTCGTATTGAAGATCAGGATGGAACGCGAGCAGCCGTAAAGATTGAATCCGGCAAACAAGTTGAGATCGGCTCAATTGAAAAGATGTCGAAGTCAAAAAAGAATGTCGTCGATCCCGATGACATTATCGCTTCTTACGGCGCTGATACGGCACGATGGTTCATGCTTTCCGACTCGCCGCCGGAGCGCGATGTCATCTGGACAGAAGCCGGCGTTGAGGGCGCACACAGATTTGTCCAACGCATCTGGCGACTAATTTTAGGGGTATCCGACGCGTTGGCCGACATTGACGCGAATCCGGCTAAAGATGGAGACGCACAAGCAATTTCTAAGGCGGCTCACAAAACGCTACAAGCTGTCGGTGCTGATATTGAAAAGCTTGCTTTCAATAAGGCTGTTGCTCGCATCTATGATTTGATCAACCAGCTCGCTCCAGCGCTGAACGAAATTTCCGCAGGCAAAGCTGATGAACAGACAAAGGCCGCAGCTAAAGACGCCATCAATATTTTGATGGCAATGCTTGCGCCAATGATGCCTCATTTGGCCGAAGAAATTTGGACACGATTGGGCAATTCGTCAATGATCTGTGCTGAGCCTTGGCCGCAATATAGCGCTGAATTGGTTGCGGATGATGAAGTTACACTACCTGTTCAAATCAACGGTAAACGTCGAGGTGAGATTACTATTGCGAAATCAGCAGACAACAGTGCCATCGAAGAACTCGTCATGACTTTGGATTTTGTGCAGAACAATCTACAAGGAAATACACCTAAGAAAATTATTGTGGTACCAAACCGAATTGTGAATATCGTTGCGTAGTCGAAGACTTGGAAATTCAGGACTTGGAAAGTTGAATATGATCAGCGCTCAAAGAATGTTCATCGCAGGCCTGTCCTTTCTAGTATTGGTGACAGGCTGTACGGTTCAACCGCTACATTCAACCGGCGGTGCCACTGCAGTTGCGCCAATCGACATCATAATCGAACCAGTCGATACGCGTTTGGAACAGCAGGTTAGGAATCGACTGATATTTCTCCTAAATGGGGGTAATGCGGAACCCATAAGCGCCAGATTTAATGCGACACTGAATGTGCGTGCGAGATCGCTAGGGTTGCTAAAGGTACAGCGCAGCAGCAGCGAATCAGACACCACGGCGATCAGTCTTTCAGTCACGGGGACTTTAGTACTCACCGACACCGCCAATGATGGTGATGATAAAACCTTTACCAGAGTAGCCCGCGTTTCTTACGATCAAACAACGCAGCGTTTCGCAAATTCTCGGGCGAGAATTGATGCAGAGGATCGGGCCGCCGCGGAGCTTGCAGAAGAGTTGCGTAATTTAGTTCTTGTCTATCTGAAATCACAATGACCATTCATGACTCAGCTTAAGGCGAATGAAATTGAAAATTATTTGCGGAAGCCAGATTTCGGCAAAATTGTTCATCTCATATATGGGCCGGATCGTGGGCTTGCGGCGGAAAGCGCCAGCAAATTAGCAGAAGCATCATCCGTCGATCTCAATGATCCATTTGCGACAATCAAGCTTGACGCAGATAGTCTGAACGCTGATCCAGATCGACTGATGAATGAGGCTTACACCGTATCGATGTTTGGTGGAGCGCGCCTCATTTGGCTACGTGGCGTCACCAACAACGCGTCTCTCGTGAAACAATTGGAACAACTGCTCAATCAGCCGCCAGAAAACACCTATTGTATTTTTGAATCAGGAGATCTGAAGAAAGGCTCGAAAGTGCGCGACATTGTCGAACGCGCCAAGAATGCTTGTGCAATTCCCTGCTATGTCGATAGCGCCCGCAATATTGCGTCGATCCTTGACGAACAACTATCAAAAACCAATCAAACAATTGGACTGGAAGCACGCCAGTTTCTGCTTTCGCTACTCGGAGCCGATCGAGGCGCATCCCGCGCCGAAATCGAAAAGCTGTGTTTATACACATCAGGGAAAAGAGAAATTGAATATACAGACATTACCGATATTCTCGGCGACGCATCCGCAATCAATGTTGATTCGATAACCGATGCTGTGCTCACGGGCAACATACAAGCTTTCGATAGATCCATCACTAAATTTACATCATCGGGCGCTTCGAATTTTCTGTTGTTTTCCGCAATGATTAGGCAATTTCAGGCCCTGGACAAAATGCGCAATGAAATGGACACGTCCGGTAAAAGTGCCAGCCAAGCAGTTTCTACCGCAAGACCGCCGATATTTTTTGCTAGGAAAGCAGCGATTGAGACAGCGCTAAACAAATGGCCAGCGAGAGCAATTCGCGCTGCGCACGAAAGATTGCAGACGTCGCTATTGGATAGCAGAAAAAGCAACAGTCTTGATGCTGAAGTAGCACATATGGCGCTTTTGGCG
>JBCDFK010000391.1:0-3219 GCA_039178065.1 Pseudomonadota bacterium
GCCACGTCGCGAGCGCAAGAAGAAGTAGACGATTGCGATTACGAATACAGCTATGCCGAGCGCTAGAAAATACATCGTCATTTCCCGTTCGCTTCGCCCGCTTGCTATGGAACGCACAATGCTGGCGGGAAGGCTGGTGCCTGAACCACCACCCAATGGGGCCACTTGTGCGGCGGTCAATCGAAACACTTCTGCGATGACCCATGTGCCGATTGCAAAATAAGCACCGCGCAAACGGAAAATGAGCGTTGCGACTGGAATCGCCACCGCCATTCCGATAAAGCCAACGATGCAAAGCGCGACCAGCGGATGAACGCCGAGCAATAGGGTGAGGGCGAAAAGCAAATAGCCGCCCAACCCAACATAGGCTTGCTGGCCAACTGAAATCAGACCAGCGTAACCAGCCATCAGGTTCCAAAGCGTCGCGAGCGATAGATATAGAAAAAACTCGCCCAACAGACGTAAATCAGCCCGCCCTGCCCACCATGGTGCTGCGATCAAGACCGCCAATATAACCAACCCGATGAGCGCTATGACGCGGGTAGATGGTGTGGCGCGGGTAACTGTAAGCGGTAACTGACTCATCCGGACATCCTTGGGAATAGGCCGCTTGGGCGGAAAGCGAGAATAATCAGAAACGCGATATGACCGGCCAATAATTGATAGCCAGGATTAATTTGAGCGCCAATATTTTGAGCCACACCAAGTATGACACCACCGGCTAGTGTCCCCCACAAATTTCCAAGGCCGCCGATGATCACGGCTTCAAAACCAAATATCAGACGACTGCCGCCAACGGCTGGATCAAAGCTTGTCCGCATGCCAAGTAGCATGCCGGCGATAGCTGTGACGGCCAGAGCAAGCGCCATTGCTAGTCCAAAAATGTGGGCTTTGTTGAGACCCATCAACTGAGCAATATCTTGATTGTCTGAAACAGCGCGGAAGGCTCGTCCAAGGGCTGTCCTGTAAAAAACATATTGGAGCCCAGCAATAATCACCACGGCTGCTGTAAATGTGAGCAGCGGAAGCATGCCTAAGGATATGGACCCGACGGCAATGCTTGCGGTTTCGATTTCACCGGCGTTCAATTTTTGCGGGTCGGCCGTGTAGGCTTCAAGAAGTCCATTTTGAATGATGACTGATAATCCAAATGTCACCAGCAGTGGTGGCAATAGATCATCGCCAATAGTTTGGTTTAGAATGCCGCGTTGAAGCGCGTAACCAATTATTGCCATCATCGGGATGACAATGAGAATGGCCGCCAAAGGGTGCAGGCCAGTGGTCATAATAACTGACAGGCCAAGATAGGCTGCCAGGACGATCAGATCGCCATGCGCTATGTTTACGAGGCGCATAACACCAAAAATCAATGACAGACCGGCTGCAAAGAGTGCGTATAAGCCTCCAAGCAAGGTGCCCTGGATGATTGCGTTGACCCACTCCATGTCTATTCAACCCCAAAATATGCGCGACTGATTTCTTCACGGCTGACAGAAGCAGATGCGCCTTCCAAGGAAACATGCCCCTCTTGCAGGCAATAGACACGCGAAGAAACCGAAAGTGCTTTGGTGATGTCTTGTTCAACAATCACTGCGCTCATGCCGGTGCTGACAATGCCGGGCAGCGCTTCATAGATTGTCTTGATGATGACAGGCGCCAGTCCGAGACTAATCTCGTCAAACAAAATCAAGTCAGGATTTGACATGAGTGCTCGACCGATCGCTACCATTTGCTGTTGTCCGCCCGAAAGGGAAGTTGACGCTACGGCGCGGCGCTCTTCCAGAATCGGAAAAAGCTCAAATATACGTTGCAGAGACCAAGGACCGCTGCGACCGACTTGACCGCCGATCAATAGGTTCTCTTCGACTGATAGCGATGGAAACAACTGCCGTCCCTCGGGTACCATCGCGATACCCAACTCAGCAATTCGGTTTGGTTTCACCGCGCCGATACTGTTACCGCGGTAGATAATTTGATCGTTGCCGTTGGCAATGAGGCCGGAAATTGAGCGCATGAGGGTGGTTTTACCAGCTCCATTTGCACCAATTATCGCAAGTACTTCGCCTTCTTCAGCATAAAGATTTAAATCGTACAGCGCTTGAAAATCTTTATAGTAGGCGTTGAGGTTTTCTATTTTTAAAATCGCATCAGGCATCAGCTTCAATTCCCAAATAGATTTCCTGAACCTGCTTGCTGGCCATGACTTCTTTCGGATCTCCCTCAGCGATTTTTTTGCCAAAATCGATAACGATTAATCGCTCAACGACTGCGAGCAATGCATGCACCACATGTTCAATCCAAATGATGGAGGTGCCATTTTTATGAATGGTCTTGATTGTATGGACGAGCGATGTGCATTCGGCCTCTGTAAGACCACCCGCGATTTCATCCAGTAGAAGAAGCTTCGGTTTTGCGCATAGGGCGCGAGTCAGTTCAAGTCGTTTTCGCTCCAATAGCGTTAAACCGCCAGCCAAGGTGTTGGCGCGGTGTAAAAGCTCAGTTTGGGTTAGAATTTCCAAGCAGTGTTCTTCAGCGTCATGGCCCTTCATGTCGCCCGCTTGAGTGGCGGCGACCATAGCATTTTCAAATACGCTCATTCCACCGAAAGGTTGTGGCACCTGAAAGCTTCTTGCAAGGCCAGCGCGGCAACGGCGTGCTGCACTCATTTTTGTAACATTATTGCCGTCAAAATAAATGGCGCCAGAATCGACCGGCAGTACGCCAGTTATCAAATTGAACATTGATGTCTTGCCAGCGCCATTAGGGCCGATAACGCCAAGCGCTTCGCCCTTATTGAGTTCATAGCTCAGTGCATCCGAGACTGTGACAGCCCCGAATGCTTTGTTGACGGAATCGAGCTTCAGGATCGCGTTCACTGCAAACGCTCCTTACGATACAATCCCATATTGGCAACATGAGCCATCATCAGCCGATCATCTTCAGTTCGCCAGTCAATGGGATATTTGGCGCAGCGTTGTTGGCGACAATTTTCAGATCAAGCGTGTCGCCATCTTTCTGCCACTGACCACTTACCAACGGCGTTTTTGTGACATTGTTGATTGGGCCTTTTGACCAATCAATCTCGCCAACAATTGTATTAAGACTTGTTGTTTTGATTGCTTCGACAATCGCTTCTGGATCTTCAAGATCTGACGCGCGTTTCACGACATCTGCAGCCACTTCAAACAATGCATGCTTAAAGCCAATTGGCTGTGTCCA
>JBCDFK010000392.1:0-3217 GCA_039178065.1 Pseudomonadota bacterium
ATGACGAAACCATAGAAACCCTGAATGAATGGCTGTCCCGCCCAGAGGCTTCTTAGGGGCGATTTTAGGTCGCTCATATTGACCGAAATCTTCAATAACATCGTTGAAGCTGACCCTGTAGAAAATTATTGGCGATTAATAGCAAGAATCGGGTCGCGAGTTTTTTGGGGTTCGATCATGCTTGTGTCATGACTATGAAAATCAACCAGCAAATGAGCATGACCGACATTGTAATGTTGGTGGGTTTATCAATTCTGTGGGGAGGGTCGTTCTTCTTTGTAGAAGTTCTCATCAAACACCTACCGCCGCTGACGATTGTGACGAGCCGGGTTGGTTTTGCAGCTTTAGGATTGTGGGTAATTGTTGTTCTATCTGGAAGCACCTTACCTAAAAAGTTCAAGCACTGGGTAGGGTTGGTTGTTGTCGGCCTATTAAACAATGCTCTGCCATTTTGCCTGATCGTGTGGGGACAAACCCAAATTAGCTCCGGTTTGGCGTCAATATTCAATGCAACAACGCCATTTTTTACCGTGCTCGTTGCTGGTGCCCTTTTGGCGGATGAGCGCATAAATTCCCAGAAACTCACGGGTGTTGCTTTGGGCCTGCTTGGTACGATTGTCTTGATCGGTCCTGAGGCGCTAAGTGGTTTGAGCGGACCCGTTTTTGGTCAAGCGGCGGTTATGTGTGCCGCCCTATCATATGCATTCGCCGCAACGTATTCTCGCCGGTTTAAAAGCTGGGGCGTTTCACCGCTCATCGTTGCAACAGGACAAGCCACAATGGCAACGCTGATGTTACTTCCAGTGACGCTGATGCTTGATGGCCCAACGGCGTTGCTCGACGTACCTATTGTGGCGGTGGGCTCGATTATTGGTCTCGCATTCTTCAGTACCGTATTGGCTTACATACTTTACTTCCGGCTGATCGAGTCGGCGGGTGCCACGAACGCTGCGCTGGTTACATTTCTAGTGCCAATCTCGGCAATCTTATTGGGGGTGACAGTTCTTGGCGAAACCTTGTCGGCTCTCCATGCCGTGGGCATGACTCTCATTGGAGCTGGTTTGATCACAATGGATGGACGCATTTTCCAGCAATTTGGGCGTGCAACTTAGCGTCTCATTTAGGGCGCTTTGAGACATTGGTGCAGAGGCCGTTCTGGGGCGACTTTTTGGCCGCTTGGCAATCGTTCGTCGGGGCATTTTTACAGACATTTGTACAGTTACAAAAACCGCGTCGTTCAGGTTTTAACGTCGCCCTTTCATGACCATGTCGAAGATGTCATCCATCGCGGAGCCGTCGCCATCGGCGTCGAGCAAGTTGCCGAGCATGCCCCCCATGCCGCCGGAGCTTTGTGGCTTTGAGCCGCCTCCCATGACTGCGCCAAGCAGGCCGCCGAGGCTAGAGCTTTTTTGCTGTGCCTGACCGCCAAACGCGCCCATCAATTGATCTGAGACATTTGGGTCCTTCGTCTGTTTGGAAAGGGCGCCCATGACCATGCTGGCGACCAGTGGGAGGGCGGCTTTAAGCAGCTGGTCACTGATCCCGGTTTTCTGTGACGCGGCGCTGGCCACCGAGCGGCTCATATCTTTTGATCCGAGCAGATGGCCGAGGATCGCGTTTCCATCCAGCGTGCTTTGCGGCTGTCGCATGCGCTGCGGTTGATCCAGATATTGGTCGTGATCGCCTTTCGATAGCGCACCAAGCAAGGCTTCAATCCCGCCCGGTTGTTCGGCGTTAGATTTCAGGCCCGCTGATAATGCGGGCAGCAGCGCCTTGATCGCCATATTGGTCTGGTCCTGATTGAGGCCGAGTTGCGCGCCCATTTCCTCACGCGCGCCATCGCCAGCGGCCCCCATCAACATGTCCATTAAATTTAGTCCAGCCATTTGCATGGTTCCCCTTTTGTGTGCGCCTGCCATTGATAACAAGTTCCGGCATTTTCAAAAGGGGCGATGTTCGAACGTCTTTTGAGCAACGTAGCTGCGAATCGAGCGCTTAAGAATCTCGAGGTGCCACATTTGACTTTAGCAGAGGCCATTCTGGGGCGAATTTAAGCCGCTGAAATCGTGAGCCTCATAAACACAAAGTTGCCAATTGCGATTGCATACTTCGAGCGATATCCCCATTTCTCCGCGATGCGATTTCTAAAGCGACGGCTCGCCTTTGTTGCGGTCTTTGGGGTCGGCTTCCTATTGATGTGGGGAATTGGTACCCTGTTACCAACGCAGTGATTTTTGGTCTTTGGTTGGCGCTGCCTTTCTATCTTTATCTTACTTCCGGAACCAAGGCGCGCAGCTACGCGAAACTCCTTTTGTTTATAACTCTCATAGGATACGCGCTCTACTCGTTCAGTATCATCCGTATTTCCGACCACCGGATCACGGCGTCCGGTCTTGAATGCATGAGTATGGCGTTTTGATATTTCGGCGCAACGCGTGACAGGCTGTTTCGGGGCGAGAAAAGGATGCTTAACGCGTCACGCGATATGTTGAACTCACCAAACCTGACGGAAAACTGGTAGTCTCAATATGCTGCAATAGAACGTCTTTTTGCAGACTGGCAAACAAGGGGGCGCCCTGACCAATTAGACGAGGGATACGGGTGATTTGAAGCGTCTCTATGAGATCATCTCGCAGGAAGGATTGAATGACCCTGCCGCCGTCAACATAAACGCGGTGCCAACCTCGGTCACCGAGCTCTTCCATCAACGCCTTGGGTGAGGCGTCAGAAATCTCGACCCGTCCCTTTAACTCTGCGGGGATGCTGGCCTCGCGCAGCAATTTGCTCAGGACAATCACCGGCTTGCCATATGGCCATTCCCCGAATGTCAGCACTTTTTGGAACGTGTTGCGACCCATCACAAGGCCGTCGACCGAAGCCATCATAGCGTCATAGCCATGGTCTTCGCCAGCGGCATCTATTTCATGAAGCCATTCAATATCGCCATCCGCCCGTGCGATGAAACCGTCGAGGCTCGTTGCAATGAAAACATGTCCTGTGGGCATAACGTACACTATAAGATCGCTTGTAATCTGTCACGCAAAAGCCCTATTAGTTAGCACGTTCGAGCGTCCATTTTAGCGCGTTATTCGCCGCTCAACGCATCATAGACCGCCGCCACAGATGTCTGTCTCAATTCGAGCGGCGCGCCGGGATTGTTCTGATCAAAGATCTGCACCATGCCGATAAAATAAAGCTCATTGACCGGATCGATCCA
>JBCDFK010000393.1:0-3189 GCA_039178065.1 Pseudomonadota bacterium
GTACAGCACATCTCCCAGCGCTACCAAAGGCACCCCATATTGATCCGATAAACGCGAAACTCGAACCATTTCACGCTGATCAGAAACACCATAAGGCCGTGTTAGACCAAGATAGACATAATCGCCAAAAGTGTCTTTGAGCTTCTGTATCTGGGCGCCGGATGCTTTTCTTTTTCCAACGTTTGGATGAATAGCCATCACAAGGCCAGAACCATATTCCAGCAAATCCTCAAGGCTAAGATGACATTCGCCTTTAGGAGCTTTGCGTTTTCCATAGCTCAAAAGTTCGCAAAGATTACCCCATGCTATTCTGCTTTCAGGCCACACAAAAACGTCGGGCGTATCATCCATAAAAACGAGGCGACAACCCGGAGCAAAAGGCAATTGTGCTTCTTTTGCAGCCATATGTCCGCGCACCAATCCGGCAACGGAGTTATGGTCTGTGATCGATATACCCGCGAGTTCAAGCCGCTTGGCACGGACAACCAATTCTTCTGCATGGGATGCCCCACGTAGAAATGAGAAATTGCTGGCGACCGAGAGTTCTACATAATTGTTCATGCAAACATCCCGTGAACATACCATTTCGGCGCATCAATTTCCCGCTCATATAACCCATCACGGAACAACCAAAGACGGTATCCTTCTGTGGTTTCTATCCGGAAATAATCGCGCGTCTTAGCTGCACGCCCATCCCTCCACCATTCACAGGCAATGCGTTCCGGCCCTTCAGAACACACAACTTCATAATGCGCTCTGCGCCATCGAAATCGTATCGGAGGACCTTCAGGGATCTCTGCCATTACATCGGCCAACTCAGGACGCTCAAACAGCAAAACCGGCCGTGTTGCAAGATCGGTTCGTTCATGTGGCTTAACTTCTGGGGCATAATGAACTGCAGGTGCGAGGTTAAATCTGCGTTCTGGAATATGGGTATCGGAGGTTTGAAAGACCTGCACTCGGTCAGCACCAAGCCTTGCCGTCAGACGATCAACAAGATGCATAGCGGCTTCTTTTGCATGATTGTGTGCAACCATATCTTCCTGCTGCGCATCCAGTCTTTCACTCCGAAGAACGCAGAGTTGAATAATATCAAACCCAAATCCGGCATCCCATTCATCGTGCAGCTTGGACAAGCGTTCATCAAACAGGGCGGCAATCTGTTTTGCATCTCTGCGTGGATTAGAAGCTTCCACCTCCAGAAATACCACATCACCATCTGCCCGAAAAAGCTGCAACCGCGCTTTTCTCAGACCAAGACCGCGTTGCTCTAGACTGATTACTAACTTGGCGGCCAAAAGCCTGATCGTTGCTTTAATATCCTCTTCATAAACAACCGGATCAGGGAAACGCTTTTCATAAACCAGTTCTGCAACAGGTTGAAACGGTGAAAGCACCTCATCCTCGTGACCTAAAGCTTGATCAAGACGTTGAAGAACTTCTGGACCAAACCGGGCAGAAATGGGAGCGCGCGGCACTTCAATCAGACTACCGACAGTTTTGAAACCAAGTTGCGCCAATTCAACAACTTTATCCTGTGGCAACCGCAAAGCATGAAGCGGCAGCGGTTCTAATATCACCTGATGTGATTTGGCAGGAGCAATATCATGGCTGCTATGATGTGCCATAGCCCAAGCAGCGCCTGCCGCATCAGCAATAGCAAGTTTTACACCAAAGCCCTGTCCATTAAGACGCGAGAACATATCCTCAAGCATGGCTCTTTCACCGTTAAAAAGATGAGAGCAGCCGGTAATATCGAGAAACAAGCTATCGCGCCCACTAAGAGACACAAGCGGGGTATAACGCTCACACCACCGCGCCACCTTTTTAAGCAACGTCATCGTTGCATGCGGATCATATTGTAAACATTCAAGGTTTGGATGTATTGCGCGGGCATCACTTAAGGTCTGTTCAACACGAATGCCCGAAAGCCTTCTATCATCCTCCAGTGCAACCAGCCGGACTGCGTTGCGGATGGTATCAACAACAACAATGGGTGGATGCTCAGGACGCTTTTTCAAGCGCCACGATTTGCCCCATTTTTGACGCGCTATCCTGTCGGTCGGCAGATGGGTAAAATGGCAACAAAGAATGCGTTGATGCGACATGTTCGTATGACCTTGCTTGAGGGTTCCATGCAACAGTCCATTGTCCCGTCTGGCCGTTACGGTTCTTTTCCAGGGTCAAGGTCAGCCGCATATGACCAAGCCCCTTATTATAAATGCCATCCCCAACAGCTTGCACAGGCGCAACATGCCACCGAGTAGCTGCGCTGGATGCCTCTTCTTCTCCTGCTTGACGAAGTATGAAAACAGGTGTCTGACTGGATTGTGCACGAAGCATCAGCTTCCGCGTCGCAGATAAATCAAAAGCTTTCACATTTCCTTTTAAGTGTAAGACCACCGCCGCAAGGCCGCTGGTTTTTGCCGCCTCACCCGCTGCCCATAAACAATCATTGAAATCCATCGGGTAAATATGAATGAGACGCGATGAATCAAACCCAAAATGCGCAAGCCCGTCAGGGAAAAGCCTGCCACTGTCCAGCACCGCCGATGGATCACAAATCCATGCAATATCATCATTAGAATCCAAACCTGAAAACAAGCCGAATAGAAAACCCGCAGCAGCGCTGATATCGCGAGAAAGCGAGCAGCGCAGTTCATGCATGTCATTCGTCACAAGTCCGCCATCCAGCAATGTATCAATAGCGGGAACACCAATACGTAAGCGTCTCTGACCATGTTGTATGGCCAGGCGTTCCTGCGTACCATCAATCTTGGCAACAGATTGGCGTAATGCCGCAACGATGTTTTCACGTCGAGCCATTGAGCACCGTTTGTTCTAGTTTTGTTCTTTTTACTTTCATACCTCAATAAGAGTCAAGATGAAATCTAAATCGCATGGGATGGGGAAAATTTCTGCCCCTTACATCAAAAAGCTCAAACAAAGTTGCAAAATTAGCCTTTTATAAATCACTGATTTAAATGAGAAATTTCTAAAAATATGCGCATGCTTCAGAATTGGTGCGGCTTCAAAACTCAAACCCAACCCCCCGAAGTTAACCAGCACCAGCGAGCAAAGCGCGAGCCGGGCAAAGCCCGCCCCTTCGGAGCCGTGAGCACTGCGAACTGGCGTGAGATCAAACTAAAACCAGTTGTCTTGCAAATGGTGCGGCCTCAAAACTCAAAC
>JBCDFK010000394.1:0-3184 GCA_039178065.1 Pseudomonadota bacterium
CGACATTGCTTTGTTTTGACAACCAAAAATCTTCACTGCCGCCTATTGAGCTACTCGCGGCAACGCTTTCAAGCTTTGCAATTTGATTTTCGATTTCGGGTTCGCCGCAAGCTACAACTAAACTTCCTGCACAACACAGTACGGCCAACCCGACAATCACCGTGGTTTTTCTTCTTACCGATGTCCTCATGCGCACCCATTGCCATTCTTAACTATTGATAGAATATGTATTGAAACTCTTATTTTACAGAGATTCAACAGGTTACCGATCTGACTAGTTCAGCAATTGCGATAAATGAGCCTTCAAGCTAACATTCTTCAATGTGCGGACGATTTACCAACATGATGACTTGGGCAGAGATCCACGCCCTTTACTCGATCAACGACGATCCCAGCACTCGGAGAAACACGCCAGCACGTCACAATATAGCTCCAACTCAAGACGTGTTCTTTTGCATCCAGAACGGCGGCGAACGCGAGATCAAAGAAGGTCGTTGGTGGCTGGTTCCGCATTGGGCAAAAGAGCTTCCGAAATATCCGCTATTCAACGCACGGAGCGAAACAGCTGCTAAGAAATCATCGTTCCGAGATGCCTTTAAATCAAAGCGCTGCCTAATACCTGCAAATGGATATTACGAGTGGACCAAAGCGGAGGATGGCGGCAAAGACCCGCACTATATTTATCTGTCCGAGCATGAGCATTACTCGTTTGCCGGGCTTTGGGCCTATAACTCAATTCTCGATCTGATGAGCTGCACGATCTTGACTGCGGCGGCTGCGCCCAAGATTGAACATCTACATGATCGCATGCCAATCATTTTACCAGAGGAAAAATATAGCGATTGGCTTGATGCTGAAACCGAAGTGGAAAGTGCGCAGGAATTGTTGCTCGATAATCGCGGATCGGAACTCGTATCTCACCGCGTGGGCCGTGAGGTGAATAGCAGTCGCTCATCTGGCAACGAACTTGTTGAGCCAATATCAGTTTGATTCCGGTCGGTGGCAAACGTCCGCTCCGAGCCCAAAGTCGACATTCTTTATTGGGCATGCGATAGTGTAAGATGACAACGGTGGGGGTGAAACAATTTCAATCAGGATTGTCATCTCTGCCCAACCTGGAACTCAAGCTCGACCTCTTCGCAATTCTCGTTAAATGTCATCAGCTCTTTTTGGCTCACGTGCCACCGCACAGCGGCAAACAAAGCCCGGTTCTGAATACTCTTACAGGACCCACTGGATTTCTTCGCCAAAAGTGTGCGAAGACGCTGAGTATGTTCGAAAACGAAAAACCAATCCAAAAAGATAAATTGCACGATCAGGTATATGATCGGCTTTGCACAATGCTGCGCGAAGGCGAGTTTACACCTGGTGAAGCTGTTCGAGTCGCGCGAGTCTCTGAAGCCTTCGAAGTTAGCGCAATGCCGGTACGTGAAGCGTTGACACGGCTTCTTGCAATTGGCGTCGTCGCAAATGTTTCAGGCCGGTCAGTGGGTGTGCCAGCCCTCGGGTATGAGGAGTTGGCCGACTTGCGTGACGTTCGGCTGGAAGTTGAGACGCTGGCTGTTCAATGGGCGGTGCGGAACCGAGAAGATGATATGTTCATCGATGATCTGGAAGCGTTATTGGTACGGCTCGAAAAAGCCGAACAGGCAGGTGATGTTAGAAACTACATAAAGTCGAACTACGACTTTCACTTCAGATTATACCAGCAATCAAAATCTGTAGTTTTGACCGAAATTATCAATACACTCTGGTTGCGAGTGAGCCCGCATCTGTATCGGCTAGAGCGAGAAGACCAGTTCAAAGTCTCCAACAAACACCACAGGAAAATTGTACAGATGATCCGCAAGGGCGATGCACAAGGTGCGTCTGAAGCTCTAGCAGATGATATCTCGGATGCTTACGATGTTCTTGTCAGAGCGCTTTTTGCGCCTGAGTCGGCCCAATAAAATACGGTAGATGGCGAGCTTTCCAGCGTCTCATTTTCAAACCTAAACAGTAAGCTACTGATTCAAAGGGAAAGTTTGCCAATAAAATCATAATTTGATTTTTGATCAAATATCAATTAAGTAGCTATCTCATTAACCGACGGATGAACCAGTACGTGCGTTCGGGACGGTTTGTTAAATTGGGAGGAAAAAAGTGAAGTTATCCAAATTTACGGCGGCTATAGTCGCCGGCTCCGTGGCTTTAGGCGTATCTACCGCGTCAGCCGACATCCTTGATGTACACATGAGCATCCCAAAGGATCTGACATTCTTGGCTGACAGCGCAAAGCTGATGGACGAGACCTTGAGGAATATGAGTGGTGGCGAGGCAGGCCTTAATCTTTTTGGTTCCGGCGAGCTGGTCCCAGCTGGAGAAATTCTGGAAAATGTGAGTTCTGGCGCAATACCAGCCGGTTGGAGCTTCCTTGGCCAGTGGGGTGGAAAAGTTCCAGTAGCCCAGATTGGTGCGACACCCTTCGGCGCAGGACCAGATGCTCTAGCGGCTTGGCTGCATGTAGGCGGCGGACTTGAAATTATTCAGCGCGGCTTTGACCCATTGAACGTCAAAGTACTAGCCTGCCACATAACTGCACCAGAGCCAGGTGGTTGGTTCAACAAAGAGATCAATTCGGTCGATGACTTCAACGGCCTGAAGATGCGCATGGGAGGTGTTGGCGCACGCGTTCTGAACGAATTCGGTGCCTCTGCTCAGTTCATGCCCGCGGGCGAGATCTATCTTGCACTAGAGCGCGGCCGTATCGATGCGACTGAATTCTCGTTGCCAATCATCGACAAAGACTTTGGTTTCAATAAAATTGCAAAGTTTCAATATTATCCGGGCTGGCACCAACCGGGTAGTGTCGATGTTCTTATGATCAACATGGATGTCTGGAATGGCATGAGCGCTAGCGAACAAGCCATGTATGAAGCGGCCTGTCAGGTAAGCATGGCCTGGACACTGCAATACGCACCTGCAGCACAGACACCACAGATTGAAGAGTTCGAGGGGGACGGCACGATCGTCAAGTCCTTCCCCGATGAGGTTTTGTCTGAATTGCGCGTGGCAACTGAGCGCGTACTCAGTGCAGAAGCCGAAAAGGATTCGCTCTACGGCGAGGCCTATAATTCGATGAAAGCTTTCGTGGCATCTTCGGGTCGCTGGACTGGCCTTCAAACCCTCCCTGCCGAGTAAGCCG
>JBCDFK010000395.1:0-3184 GCA_039178065.1 Pseudomonadota bacterium
ATTTTTCGGTTCGGCCCCAAATGCCCGATCAACAAAATACTCCCAAAAGGCGCGGCGCGGCGCACCCATTTCAAGGCGATCATTGATTGAGCTGCGAATGTTTTGTGCCAGATGTGCCCAGCCCGCCAATGAAGGGGCAATCAGTGTCTCGATGCGGCGGCGGATGGCTTGGCCCAATATTGGTGCTGCCCCGTCAGTTGAAATGGAAATTACAGCGGGTGATCGATTTACGATGGAGCCAAATTGAAACTCGCAATATTTCGGCTTGTCGATAACATTGACAGCGACCCCAGCATCCCGGGCAGCACAATAAAACGCTTGTGCTTCACCTTCCGTATCTGCATCACAAATCGCAATCTGAGTATGTTTAAATATGTCCGAAGCCCATGGCCGTTGGTGCCAAATATAGGTGCCCGAGACGCTTGGTTCGCTCATCAATGATTCAAAAGCTGGATCCAACTTCTCTGCATAGACATGCACTTCAGCACCAGAAGCTGCGAGTAGTTCTGCCTTCCATGCGGCTGCATCTGAACCGCCAGCGACTACCGTTTTCTTGCCCTCCAGTTTGTAAAAAACGGGGAGTGTGGCAAGCGCAGCCATCCGTTCGCGGGATTTGGTGCGTTGCTTACTACTCTGCGGCAATGATCTGATATTCATCGATAATAACCTTAATTTCTGCTTGGCAGGAACCACAATTCGTGCCCGCGCAGGTTGCTCTTCCAACAGTTTCAACTGTGCGACATCCCCGCTTAACTGCGTCGGCAATTTCATTGGCACCCACATGCATACACGAACAGACAATGGCGCCTTTGTCCGGCATGTCAGCTGCAGGCCCCCCTGCCACAACGTGCCAACGTGAGTTCAAATCAGGGTATGCTTTGCTTAACAGGCTGGTCGCCCAACTACGCGATACCGCTACCGGCTCTGTCGCCAAATAGATCGATCCAATCAAGCGATCGCCATCAAAAGCGGCAGCGCGAGTAAGCCCGCTTTGCAAATCTTTGAATGCAAGCATTGGAAAGCCCGATGGCAGTCCCAGCAAATCTCGAGCTACCGACTCTGGATCATCAGAAAGCACAGAGTTCCCAAACTCTGCACGCCAACCGCCATCGGCTTTCGCCAAAGCCCAGTAAGGTAAGTGATCGAGCCTGGGCATTTGCGAAGATACGACAAAGCCGAATTGCCTTGCGTCGAATTTCTCAATCTCTGCAAAATCGCTTTTCAAGGCTGGTTGGCCTGAAAATGGGTCAACTACTGGGGCAATTAGCTTATCAACCCGGGCATTGGCTGCAACCTGATCGGTAAAGTGGATGGGCACAAAAATATGGCCCTGTCGGACGCGATCAGTGATAAGTGCACGAACAAAAATTTCGCCGTGCTGATTAAATATGCGTACTAAATCTGCCTGTTTCAGGTCATGTTCTGCCGCATCGCTCGGGTGAATTTCGACAAATGGTTCGCCGATGTGCGATGATAACCGCGGGCTCTTCGCTGACCGTGTCATTGTATGCCATTGGTCGCGGATACGGCCGGTGTTTAAAGTGAAACCAGCTTGTTTAGATGCGGGTGTTGGGAGATCGACAGCAACAAATTTAGCTTTGCGATCAGCGGTGTAAAAGCCACCATTGGCAAAGAACCGCTTATCGCCATTAATTGATAAATCGTTATTCGGCTTGGGCCATTGGAATGGCGCAAGGGTTTCGAATTCTTCATCTGAAATCTGAGCATAGGCTCCGATGTCTAAGTCGCGTGTGCCATTGTTTTCAAAGGCAGTTTGTGCTGCGTATTCCCTGAAAATGGAAGCCGCACTGTCATAGTCAAATGCTTTGTCAAAACCCATGCGTTTGCCAATTTGCGCCAATTGCCACCAATCCGCCTTGGCATCGCCTGGAGCTTGCAGAAATGCTTTTTGGTGAGAAATCCGACGTTCGGAATTGGTTACCGTTCCATCTTTTTCGCCCCAGCCCAAGGATGGAAGTTTTATGTCTGCATATCGGATTGTATCGGTTCTTGATTGTACATCTGAGACCACAACAAATGGGCAGGATTTGAGCGCCGCTTCAACGGCGCTCGCATTGGGCATCGAGTCTACAGGGTTGGTCGCCATGATCCAGATCGCTTTGATCCTTCCGTCTGCGACAGCGTCAAACATATCAACCGCTTTTAGACCAGGCTTTGATGCCATCGTCGGTGCGTTCCAAAACCGTTGTACGCGATTGCGATGTTCCGGGTTTTCAATAGCCATATGCGCAGCGAGCATATTCGCAAGACCGCCGACTTCTCGACCACCCATCGCGTTGGGTTGACCGGTAATCGAAAATGGGCCCATGCCTGGTTTGCCAATGCGTCCGGTGGCCAGATGGCAATTGATGATGGCGTTGACTTTGTCGGTACCCACGCGCGATTGATTGACGCCCTGGCTGTAGATCGTCACAACTTTTTCGCTACCTGCCCAAAGCTTGTAAAATTCTGAAAGTCTGTCTCTGCTCAATTCTGTTTGTTGCGATACATGATCAATTCCAGTGAGCCTCGCCGCTGCAAGTGCTGCATCAAATCCGGTTGTGTGTTGATCTATATATTGTTTATCCAGGCAATCATTTTTTGTCAGGTGAGATAGCAGACCGGCAAATAAGGCCACATCGCCATCGGGTGCAATTGGGAGATACATATCGGCGATATCGGCCGTCATCGTACGTCGTGGATCCACCAGAACGATCTTCATATTTGGGCGCTGTGCTTTTGCAGCCGCGATCCGTTGATAAATTACCGGGTGGCACCAAGCCAAATTGGAGCCGACGAGCACCAGAACATCAGCTTGTTCTAAGTCTTCATAGGTGCCTGGTACTGTGTCTGAGCCAAATGCGCGGCGATGACCTGCCACTGATGACGCCATGCATAGACGTGAATTAGTATCTATGTTCGCCGATCCGACGAAGCCCTTCATCAGTTTATTGGCGACATAATAGTCTTCGGTTAGAATTTGACCGGAAACATAGAAGGCGATGCTGTCCGAGCCATGTTCGGAGATGGTTTTAGTAAAAGTTTCAGCAACCAAATTGAGTGCTTTGTCCCAGGAGCTTTCCTTGCCGAATACTTCTGGCGTGAGCAGACGCCCGTCCATGTCGAGCGTCTCTCCCAGCGCGGACCCCTTTGAGCAAAGCCGACCATAATTGGCCGGGTGGTC
>JBCDFK010000396.1:0-3173 GCA_039178065.1 Pseudomonadota bacterium
CGCAGGTGAATCAAAAGATTGAGTAATCTTGGAGACAAGAACACGTCTGACGATCATGCAATAAAGGGCCCGCGTGCATCCTACGATCACGCAGTGGAGCGCACGCGTGCAATCGTAATAGCGCCGGATTTACCAAGGAATAATGTTGCTGGAAGCACGTTTTCTTCCGGTACGATTGAACGCAGTGCCAATGAACGCTTAGCAGAAGCAGAAGGCCTCGCTAGCGCAATTGATCTTGTCATTGCCCATTCCGCAGTCGTGCCTGTGAACAA
Organism: Pseudomonadota bacterium; assembly: GCA_039178065.1. Classification (GTDB taxonomy): domain Bacteria; phylum Pseudomonadota; class Alphaproteobacteria; order Rhizobiales; family Rhizobiaceae; genus Ahrensia. Next base: position 273 of record JBCDFK010000396.1, read on the forward strand.
GCCGCGGCCTGCATCGCTGCTGGGTTCGGGAAAAATCGATGAGCTTTCTGCAATTGTGAAGCAAGAGCGCGCGGAGCTAGTGATTGTGGATCATGCACTGACACCGGTACAACAAAGCAATCTTGAAAAAGGCCTAAATGCAAAAGTCCTCGATCGAACAGGTTTGATATTAGAAATTTTTGGTCGCCGCGCTCGTACCAAAGAAGGTGTTCTACAAGTCGAATTGGCACATTTGAACTATCAACGCGGTCGTCTTGTCCGTTCATGGACACACCTGGAAAGACAGCGCGGCGGTGCCGGTTTTCTCGGCGGCCCGGGTGAAACCCAGATTGAGGCAGACCGCCGTATCCTGCGCGATAAAATTAAGAGCCTTGAACATGAGCTTGAAACGGTACGACGCACCCGAACGCTGCACCGTTCAAAACGCAAGAAAATTCCGCTGCCTGTCGTTGCCTTTGTAGGCTATACGAATGCTGGAAAATCAACACTTTTCAATCGCTTGACCGGCGTAACAGTACATGCTGAAGATATGTTGTTTGCGACTTTGGATCCCACCTTGCGGCGCGTCCAATTGCCTGGAGGTACATGGATTATCTTATCAGACACGGTAGGTTTTATCTCGGATCTTCCGACGCATCTGGTCGCCGCTTTTCGCGCTACGTTGGAGGAAGTACAGGAAGCAAATCTCGTTTTGCATGTGCATGACGCATCCGACAGCGCCTGTGTTGCACAAAGCGAGGACGTGCGCGCAGTCCTGAATGATCTGGAGATCGATCCAGAAGATACCAGCCATATTATCGAAGTTTGGAACAAAACGGACAACATCAATGCCGTGGACTTAGAAGCATTGGAAAAGCGTCTGCTTCCAAGCAAGGGTACCGAGCCAAACCAAGTCGCAGTAAGTGCGCTTTCGGGGCAGGGCATAGACCGGTTACTAGCGCTGATCGAGCAGAAAATTGCCGGTGCGCTGCTTAGCAGAACGGTTGAAGTTGCACCGGAACATTTTGCAGATGTTGCATGGCTGTACGAGAATGCAATTGTGCAGGAACGTGAGGCCAAAGATGATGGAACACTCATCATTACAGCCGATCTAACACCTGAAAATGCTGAAGCCTATGACAGGAGAGTCAAGGAGCATCAAAGTGGCTGAGCTGGGTTTTGATCTTCCGCAATTTCACGACTCTATAGACGACATCACTCCGCCATGCGCCACACAACTGCGCGTTGGCCATGACCAATCTTGCGCTTTCATGCTAGCTGCGGCCAAGGGGGGGCATCATGCACTGATCTTGGATGGAGAGCGGGGTATCGGCAAAGCTACCGCAGCTTTCCATTTAGCCAACTTCTTGCTTGCTAACGATGATGCTGCAAAGACCGACGTGCTCAATGCACCCGATGTCGAAACCATAACATATCGCCAAATTGCGCAAAACGTTCATCCGAACTTGCTGTATCTGACGCGCCCTCTGAAAGACGATGGCAAGGGATTCAAAACTGTAATTACAGTCGATGAAGTACGTAGGCTGCATCGATTTTTGGGAATGAGTGCTTCCGGCGGCAGTAAACGGGTTGTCGTCATTGATTGTTTGGCAGACATGAATAGAAATGCGGCCAATGCAGTTTTAAAATTACTTGAAGAACCACCACATAACACATTGTTTTTGCTGATATCACACGGCATGGGAGGCTTACTGCCCACTATTCGTTCACGTTGTCAGATAGTTCGTTTCTCATCATTGGAAACCAAAGATGTTGAAACAACCCTCAATCAAGTGGCGTCGTCAATGATCAACAGTGAAGAGGCGACCAAGCTGGCTGCACTCTCCGGCGGCTCTGTTCGTCATGCCCTAATGATGGCGCGTAGCGGCGGACTAGAGCTTCGTGATACATTGAATGCATTTTTAGATGCACCAAATTTTGATACCGCAACCGCTCACAAACTGGCTGATGTCGCCGGAATGCGCGGCAGTGACGAACACAACCAATTGCTGCGTGAGTTGGTGCTCGAGGCCGTACAAAAGGGTGCTTTGAGCAGTGTTTCAGCTGGTGAAATCTCAAAAGCAGAAAAATTTTCCCGATTTTCGGCCGAATTTGGCGAGCGAACACGTGTTGCCGACGGGTTCAACTTAGATCGAAGACAAGAATTTCTAATAACAGCCAATCAGCTTCATACACTTTTTTACGGTGTCTAAATCGACAAATGCGCTGTTTCATCCAACCTGTAAATCGGTTACATGAACGCTCGATAACAACATAAGCACTGCAATTAAGTTCATGAACGACAAATTCTTCATCACGACGCCGATTTTCTACCCCAATGGCGTACCGCATATTGGTCATGCATACACAGCGATAGCCACTGACGTGTTAGCGCGTTTTCAGCGTTTGGATGGTAAAGACGCATTCATGCTGACCGGCACAGACGAGCATGGTCAGAAGATGCAGCGAACCGCCGAAGAACGCGGTATCACACCGATCGAACTCGCTGATGAGAACGCTGCTGTTTTCAAGCGTATGGTAGATACATTTGGTTGCTCTCACCGGGAATTTATTCGCACAACTGAAGAACGGCACAAGCTGGCCTGTCAGGCATTATGGCAAAAGATGGAAGCTAATGGTGACATCTATCTCGACACCTATGGTGGCTGGTATTCCGTGCGCCAAGAAGCTTACTTTGAAGAGGGCGAAACCACTGTCGATGATGACGGTATCCGTCGCGAACCGCTCGGCTCAGAAGTCGAATGGGATGAAGAAGAAAGCTATTACTTCAAGCTATCCGCTTATGGCGACAAGCTGTTGGCTTATTACGAGAAGCATCCCGATTTCATCGCACCAGCTGAACGTCGCAATGAGGTCTTGAGTTTTGTAAAAGGCGGTTTGCGCGATCTTTCCATATCTCGC
>JBCDFK010000397.1:0-3169 GCA_039178065.1 Pseudomonadota bacterium
CGCAAAGGTAGCGGAATAGTCTCGCTCTGGAGTCAAGGGGACCATAACCAAGTGCTTTGCTACGTTGCCGGCAGTTTGTCGGCATTGGTTGCTGCCCATTCGTGCATCGCTTGTAGCAGGGGTATCAAGCTTTGACCCAATGGTGTCAGGCTGTACTCAACATGTGGTGGAATGGATTTGAAATCCTTACGCTCAACAAAGCCAGCCTCCTGCAACTCCGTCAACTGCCGCGTCAGTGTGCGGTGGGTAATACTACCAAGGTTTCGCTGCAGCTCGTTAAAGCGGAATGTTCGCTGCGCTAGCCAATAAATCACCAGCAGTTTCCAACGCCCTGAGATGGCCGATACAAGAGGCTCTATGCGACACTCCTCACTGGATGGAAGTTGGTTCATAGCAGTATCCTTAATGACCGTACTTGTTGTTTTGATCTTGTAAAATTACATAGGCACCAAATCACAGAAACACAATGGAGATCACAACAAGACTCCCTAGAGAATGACTATGACAAGTATCGACTTACCAAAATTCCCGACCCAGCACGGTTATATGAGCGAGAGGGTCCAGCACGCATATATCACAGCGGCAATCGAAAAAGGATTGCTTCCTGCTGAAGCACATCGCATGCCTGAAGTTCTTTCATTGACTGCGCCCAGCGACAACTCAAAGCCCATACAATTTTGGCAGCTTTACTCTGTCCTTGGGCAAGATCCAATTGTTCGCATTGTACAAAGGTTCTACGAAAAGGTCTTTGCAGATGAGCCTTGGTTCACGTCGGTCTTTGAAAAGGTGGGCGATCTCAATCATCATATCGGCACGCAGGCATCGATGTGGATCGATGTCATGGGCGGTGGCCCCTATTATCATGGCGCGGAGTTTCGTCTGAACTTTCATCACACACACAATGCAATGGCACTGATGAATGACAAGGGAGCCGAAAGATGGGTCAACCTGATGCGAAACACCCTGGACTCTTCATCTGATTTGATGAACGAGGATAGGCGTGTGCGACAAAGCATCAATACGTTCCTAGCGCACTTCATGACAAAATATGCTAGCGATTTTGGGTTTGAGGACAGACACCTGTTTGGCGAAACCAACCCGCCGCTGACACGCCGGATCAACTTCCTGAAAATGACGGAAGCGGCGATTGAGGCTTTGAGTGAGCAAGAAATCAGCGACGCATTGGCAGAGCAAGGTATCGATGTTTCGCAATATCAGTCCAAAGAAGCACTAGTAAACAAAGCGCTCATGATCTGAGCAAGTCTATCTAAGTTCAACGCAATGGAGGCCATTATGGCTATGTTAAAATTGGCTCGCCGCGCGGGGCAGCCGCCAGAAACAACCAGCAGCCTGCCACATTCACAGGTGACGCAGCATGGCCCAGATGACATCATCCAAGAATTGCACGCTTGGTGCTTTGCCTTGCCGTTGGTGGCCAATGAGCATAGCCAAATATCGGTACCTGGTTCACGAGCGCTTGTCTTGCACGAGGGTACCGAATGCAACCATGAAGCATTTATGGTTGGTCGTGAATTTGCGCATATTCACCCTCATCCAGATAACGGCTCCATGCATGTCAAGCTCTCGGCGGAGGATGCCCAGTCAGTCGTCGAAGCTGGATGGGGTGAAGACCACTATCTTGTTACCCAGGGCCACTATCCTCCCGGATTGATCATGGTTTTTTCGCCCCGCAACGAAGGGGAACTGGACATCGTGAAACAGATCGTTGCCCGGTCGTATGCGTTTGCTACGGGCAAAGAGGTCAGAGCCTGAAGCGAATAGAAACTTAGATGGAAATTATTCTGGCGAAGCACAGCATCCGATGAGCTGCGCTTCGCTCGGGCTCTTGTAGAAGATATGATCCAATATTCCGCGTCGGGTGGAATAACGATACACAAGCCTAATGATCCAGTAACCGCAAAGCCGATATGACGGACTTTGAGGTCAACCGGGTGAAAAACTTCCTATCCATTCAGGAATTCTGCCACCGCATCTGCCGATGCTGTCACAGCGTCTTTCCGGTCATAGAAGTCAAACTGGGTGACATCTTCGCCAAGCCAGAGCTTTTCCAGAGGCGCTTTTGTGCGCGCTTCATAGGCCTCAGCACCGGCCAATAGGGCGATAGATGGTGAACCCACCATGAGGATTGGCTTTGTCAAACGATCGGCCGATGCTTGCGCGTCATAGGTTAGCCATGGCTTCCAGCTGGCGACCGAAAACTTGTTGTCATAGGCAGGAATAAGCCCGCGATCTTGTTCCGTGTAGTAGGGCGCTTGATACATGACGGAGTTTTCGTCCGTTGCGCTTGCGCCAACCAAAACCGTATCAGCTGCATCATCAGCTTCGCTGGCTGCTATCATACTGGCGGCGGCCTCTGGTCCACCATAAATGCCCTCCGCCATCTGCGGATCATGCAGCCATGGTGCAACCAGTGCGAGCTTTTGCAGCTTGTCATTATCGGCAACTGCAGCGGCCATATAGCCAGATGAAGCACAGACGCCAAGACCTGAGATAGCGTTGGTATCAACTTCATCGAGAGACGTCAGGTAACTTGCAGCTGCATGAATATCGGCCGTTTTCACAACTGGATCTTCTATATAGCGCGGCGAGCCTTCGCTCTCACCCCAGCCAGTGAAGTCAAACGCAAGCGCGACAAACCCACGGCTTGCCAATTCGCGCGCATAAGTGCCCGGCATTTGTTCTTTGACTGTAGTCCAAGCGCCGGTGACGATGACAGCTGGCATTGGTCCGGCTGCTCCCATGGGCATGTAGAGCATGCCATTTAATGTTGCGCCGTTGCTTTCAAACTGAACCGCTTTTGAAACGACGCCTTTGATCTCAGGTGTGTTTTGAAGATTGATGATACTCATTGTCTCAGTCCCTTTTCTCAATTGCCAGGTGTGTTACGGACGAATTCGCTGCCGCGCTCAGCGGTGGCGTAAAAAGCCATGAAGTTGACCTTCCATCCGTCATCCGTACGCTCAAAGCGATGCTCGTAAGTGCCCCAAACTTCCCAGAGTGGGTTGCCGCCATTTTCTTCGAGTGCACCACGCTCCATCCGATTCCACGCATAGCCATGGCTGAGCATGCTGGCCGCGTCAGCACCGTCAAATGTGACTCGGTGATTTCCGCGAAGATGGAAGCTCGCTTTCTCTGCGGTCAAATTGCC
>JBCDFK010000398.1:0-3162 GCA_039178065.1 Pseudomonadota bacterium
CCAGCAAAAGAATTGGAACGACCCGTCCTCAACATTGTCAACGACCATCTGACCGACCCCAATGCTCAAATTGATTCACTTAATCTGCATAAGGCACAGATAAATCTAACTAAATCCATTGTCCAGAAAAACGCCAAGCTCGCCGAAACACTGAAAACTTCATCGATATCCAAGCAAAAAACGCTGCTATCAAAGCTGCTCAAGCGAGTGGTTCTTTCGCCTGAAAAACTGATTGTGGAACTGGATGTCTCCACCATGATGCGCAGGTCAAAATGCACAGATGATCGCAACCTCGAAAATCAAAACCATACTTTTGAATTGGAAGTCTCACACCAAATTCAAAGACGCGGCGTCGAAGCAAAACTTGTTCTGACTGATCAAACAACCAACGCCCCTCGCCCAGATCAAACGCTGATCAAACTGATCGCCAATGCACATTACTGGCTCGCACAACTCACAAACGGAACGGCAACATCCATCGCCGAACTCGCCAAGCATCAACAGATCGATGCCACCGATATCAGCCGCTTTCTTCCTCTAGCATTTCTTGCACCCGACATCATTGAGAGTATTCTCGCTGGCACCCACCCGGCTGATCTGACCGCAGACAAGTTGCGTCGAATGAACACGCTTCCCATCTCCTGGAATGAGCAACGCGACGTTCTCGGCTTTGCGGCTTAAGTAATTTGTCCTCACCAAAAAACTGAATCCATCTCTGGCCTCTGAATTGGTTGGGAACATATTCGATCCGTTGCTGCCCCCAGCTGGATTTTCGATTCAACAAACGCTTCAAGTCAATTTTTGGAAGTCCAAACACTTGGTCACCGAAAACGATCTCAGGAGACTTCTGCTCAATTCAGCGAAAATATCTCCACATTCCCATTCTCTCAACCAGACCACCGCGCTCTATTCCGCCCTAAGTCCCCGTTAGTACGGAGACATTCGGACTGCCTATAGATTGGCTACAAATGTAGAGGAGTGGATGGTGGTGGATGCAGTCCTCCCCTAACCCGTCTCCGTTTCTCATTTCCCTGCTATCAGGGAATTTGCAGGGAAATTTCGCGAAATTGGGTGAATCAGGCCGATTCCGCCCGAACTTCCTCAAACGAATTCAATAAGTTGCCAAGCAATTTCCCTAAACAAACTTGCAGGGAATTCTCTCAGCGTAACAGGGAATTAGCAGCGAATTTCATTTGCATCGTAGGGAAATACCCATACATAGGTCTCGTTCGCTGACACACCCGAGATTTCAATGGCTGCACTAAGGAAAACTTCACTCCACTTGGCATGGGTAAAACACTGGAATGTCTTGTTTCCAGATCACCCCAAATGGGAAACTGCGTTGCCAATTTGGTTGAGAGCCAATGCATGGAGATGCTCACCAGCAGATGTGCTGGTGACACCCCTTTCTGACTCTGATGATCTTCCTATCTGGATTGCAAAATTGGACGTTCATGCCGACGCCAATGGAATAGATTTGAGCATCGCCGAAAGCGATTTGGGGCGGGTACATTGGTTTTCAACATTGCCAGCTCCATATAATCCTCGTTGGAGTCCAGCTCATTCTGATCACTATGATCCGATCAAGCTACTTTGCCAATGCACCAACCGAAGTGATGCGGAGTTCAGGAAACATCTAAACGAGACAGTCGGGCTGCTGAGGGTCGTGGCGCTGAGGCTGGGCAAGTTCATAGAACAGGAGCTAGCATTCAAGATCCAAATTGGGCACCTGGAAGCCTGGGGGCTGGACACACAATCTGGCGCTGAAGTTGGTGGCGTGAGTATCGTCAATCTGTTGAACACCGGACGCAGTTTAGATTTGATGAACAATAGCCTGTCCGGATTGATGCCAAGTTTCTCGCTCGGCAACATCAAAATTTGCAAAGGCCCGTTTGTGGATACAAGCGCAAAGCTACCAAAATCGTTTGAGCCCTTCGACCATGCGCTATTCAAGCGAATGCAAAAGATGATTTTGGAGGGTCATGTTCCAAGCGTACGTCAAGCGGCTAAACAACTTGCCCCGCTGGCACTTAGACGCGGCAATATGGATAGCGCTGAAAGACGCCTTGAGGAGCAATATCCCTACTAACCGGTCTGAGCATTGCAGATGCTCCATCTGATATACAGCGTTTTTTTGACTGATCGCTGTATATCAATCCTGCACAACCGAACGCATTTTCTCCAGGTCAAGCACCGCCAATTGAGTGCTCATAAATGGAGAAATATCCAATGTTAACTAGTCCTTGCGATGTAGCGGATGAGTTGAAACAATCATCTAATGGGTTGCACAACTCTAAACAGAAAACGAATTCTTCGACAGCTTCGAAAATCGAATATTGTTCAGTTGAAGATCTCACGCCAAATCCCCGAAATGCACGCACGCATAATAGGAAACAACGAAGAAAACTCGCAGCCAGCATCAAGCGACTCGGATTCAACAACCCAATACTTGTTGATGAATCGTATGTGCTACTGGCAGGTCATGGGCGGTTGCTCGCAGCCAAAGACTTGGGATTGTCGGCAGTGCCGGTGATCGTTCTTGACCACATGAGCGACGAAGAGAAACGCGCTTACCTACTAGCTGACAATCGGATAGCGCAAGATGCCGGTTGGGATCTAGAAATACTAGCAGACGAATTCGCAGAATTGACAATCGCCCTTCCCGATTTGGATTTGGATTTGGCGCAAACTGGCTTTGAAGACGCTGAGATTGACCTGATTGTGGAACCAATCAAAAAAAAACTGATCCCGCCGATGATGTCGACCTGAAACTTGCGAAGCAAATTGCAACTCGCGCCGGTGATATCTGGCTGCTTGGCAAACACCGTATTGTTTGCGGCGACTCGCGTAAATCCGAAGTGATTACAAGTCTGCTTAATGGACTTGTTGCCAATATGATCATAACCGACCCACCCTACAATGTGGCGGTCAACGGTCATGTTGGTGGTCGCGGTAAGATCAAACACGCGGAATTCACCCATGCCAGCGGCGAAATGACAACAAAGCAATTTCGCAAGTTTCTGAAGACCGCGATCGTGCTGCAAGTGAAAGCGTGTGACGACGATGCGCTTCTATATATCTTTATTGACTGGCGGCACGTCGAAGATCTAACTGCAGTTGGCCGAAAGCTTGGATTGGAACTGCGCAACATTTGTGTGTGGA